>CANROL010000092.1 GCA_947632255.1 uncultured Bacilli bacterium | reverse complement strand
AAAACCACTAGTAGGTATACCTCCTTTAGACCTAGACAAATCAATAGCTCCACCTATTGCATCCGTTGCATCTGCAATAATTATACCATTTTCTAAAGCAATTTCAATCCATTTGTGACTACCAATATTAGATCCTCCCATTATTTTTACTTTATCTGGGGAAAAACCTGCTGATATTAGTAAATCTTGATATAATTCAGACCAGCCTTTGCAAATAATGGAATTATTATTTGCAAGATTATCAAAAGTTATATTTTTAGTATATATATCTTCACGTAAAGATGGATTTACAATATATGATATATCATAATGAACTTTTTTGTTTAATTCCATATAAAGTGCTCTGGCTTTTTCTAATGGATCTTCTAAATTTTCAACTTTATGTAGTATTTCTGATTTTAAAGAAGATAAATTTTTATTAAATATAGCCTCATTATGTTCTTGAATTGATTCATTATTTATGTTGTAAAATTGTTGAACGATTTCTTTACCAAATTCTATATTTTCTTTAGTTAAACCTAAATCATAATGTTCAGATGCATCAAGTAATTGAGATAGTGCTTTAGCATATATTTTTTGTCTATCATGATCCATTTTTAAAAATTCTTGATAACTATCCACATTAGTTAAAATATTTAATAATTCATTTATAGGTATAAATTTTCCTGTAGCTGAGATATCATTATCTGGTTTAACTTCAATAGTTTGATTAGAATAATTATTAATAATATAGTTGGCAACATCTAAAGCATTTTGTGAAAGATTTAAATCATAACCATTCGTTTTTGCAGAATTAATTAACTCTCTAATAGCATTGGCATATAAAGTCTGATCAGCAGTATTCATATTCATAAAATTATTATAGGCATTTAGATTGGTTAAAATATTTATTAAAGATGATATTTTAATTGTTTGAGCAGTTGCATCTTCAGAAAAAATATCATTCTTAGTTTCAATGGTTCCATTTCCATATGTTTTTTCTAAATTAGTTTCAAGTACATTATTATAAATATAAGTAATTTTATTTGTTAATTGTTGTAAGTTTACTAAAGCGGCTTGTTGTTCATTATAATTTACAGATAAAGCAGTTTTATCATAGGCATCCATTAATTCATAAAAAAGTGAATCATCAGTAAGATTTAATACATTTCTAAAATGTTGGGCAACAGAAAGAATATCATTATTTAAATAAGCTTTTTTTAGAAATTCCATAGGGAAAATACCATTTTGAACTAAAACATCTAATTCATTTACAGCCATATCGTAGCCAGTTTTAGATGATTGGGAAATTTGTTTGGAAAAAAATTCAGTAACAGCTTCATTAAAGCCATTAAAACTAGAGCTCAAATTATTTTCATTTGAATCATAATAATCAATTGAAAATCCAGAAAATGATATTTTTGAAAAGCTAAGATTAAAACCAGGAATATTTTTAATAAATGATTTTAATTTCAAGCTTAATTTTCTAGTTAAATCGGCACTAGATATTTGATGTATTGACTCATGAGTTATAATTGAATTTATACTATCAAAATCAATGTCAATTTCAGAATGGTCCCCATAATTGCACCCCATACTATTACTTTTATGATTTTTTCGATAAATACTATCTTTAAAATATACTACAGTATTATCTAATTTTTGATGAAGTTGTTCATTTGTAACGTTATTGCCAAAAAAACTTTCAAATAATGGAATCATTTGATTATTAAAATATTGATAACTATTGATAATTTTACTTATATATTCACTATTTTCAGGATTAGAAATTGTATAACCTAAAGCATTCATATTTACTAAATAATTAGTTTTAGCAAAATCAATACCGCCATTTAATATATAATTAACAAAATTATTGTAACATTCAATTGGTAATTGAACATTATTATCGATAATATAAGAAGCAACTTTAGAAACAACATCTTCAGAATTATTTTTAAAATTTAATAAAATTTCATTCCCAGGAGTATTGATAATACTATCTATATCTCCACTTTGGACTAAATTATACATTTGCATAAATTCATCACTAAATGTTTTATATATGGCAATAGTTTTACCATTATTGGCAATAAGATTAACATAATCATTAGATTTCATATTGTTTATAGTTTGATAAAGTGATGAATAATTGGTGGCAATGTTGTTAGCTATAGCAGCTTCTTCTATTGTTAGAGTTATTTTACCCTTTTGATATTCATTTAATAATTCATAAATGGCATTAGCATAAGTCATTCTATCTTTAGTATTCATATTTATAAAATTATTATAAGCAACATTATTATCTAAAATACTTAGAAGTTCATTTATAGGAATTGTTTTGCCAGTAGAAGATAAATCAGTTGAGACATAAAAACCAGCATCAACATCAGTATAACTTTCACTTTCTCCTAATGCATAGCTATAATTAGCAGCTTTAGGAAATATTTTTAAAACTTCTTCATCAAATAAGTCTTTTACGAATTCTTTAAATAAATCGTTTAACTTTTGGGCTTTAGAAGCTAAAGCAGAAACAATATTTTGTTTAATTTGGGCTCCTGCTTGCATAGTTATAGTACCATTTTGTAATATATTGGTTTCTTCTTCAGTTAAAGTACTATTATTTTTATTTTTATTAATAGCATCTTGATATAATTGTTCTTGTTCTTGATTTATATTTAAAGCATCGGCAAATTGTTTAGCTCTAGTATCACCTTGAAGTTCACCATACATGTTATTGGCAAAAGCAAAACTAGTTTTAGTTACCGTAGTTATACCATGAATACCACCAAAAACATTACCAGATAAGAAACCACCTAAGGCTGCTAAAGCGGCATCTTGTCCTAAATCTTTTAAAGTTTTTTCAATTCCATATTGTTCTAGAGATGTTATAAATTTACTATCATCTTTTAAGATAAAATAATCAAGTAAATAGTTAACAATTTCAGTAGTAAATTCTTCTTCCCCTTCACATATACCTTGAGATATAGCACTTCCAAGTAGGTAAGAGGCTTTAGTTAAAGCTTCGGCACATGGAATATTACCTAAAGCATTAGCTAATTTAGATGGTAAGGCAGAAGCAACATTGCCTAATTTAGCATCTAAATTAGCTAAATGACCTAAAGAATAATTTTCCATAGCGGTTTCTACCACGGTTGAAGATACCGCAAGTAAAATAGCTTGATCAGTAGATACTCCTCTTGATAAAGCATCATTAATAGTTGATACATAAGAACGACTACCACATAAAGCAAGAGATAATACAGCAGACATAGAACCACCAGTTATAGTATTCGCGGCAATTAAAAGCCCACTGTCGGCCATACTCATTCCTGTACTATAAAGAAAAGATAAAGTTGCTCCATATTTTTCACTCACAGTACTTATTTTAGTAGCAACAGCATTTCGCCAAGTAAGACCTTGACTGTATACATCAGATTGATATAATTCATTACCTTTTCTTTTAGCAACAATAGATTCAAAAAAGGAACTAATACCTTCTAATGGAGTAATTAAAACAGAACCAACTGATGCAGCAGCACTATTAGACCAATTTTTTTGGGCCCATTCGGAATCTTTTTGAGATTCGGTATTATACCACCTTTTATCTAACTCTAAACTAATATTTTGTAAATATTCATAAGCTTTATCATAACCTTCTTTATTTACTATATAATTAAAAGCTTTCTTTTCATCATCAGTAAGAACTTGACTCCACTTAGCATAATGAGTTATTAATTCTTCATTATCATCAAGTTTAGCTATTTTACTATTATATATTGCCATCCCTGTTTCATCAATTGTTATTTTACCATTGATTAGACATGAAATTATATCAACAATTTGTTCTTTATTATTAACATTTGTTGTTGATGGATTACTACTATTCCTAGGTATATCATTAACATTTATAGCCTTAGTATTAGGTGATTTTATTTGAGCAAATAAACTATCTAATCCTTTAAAACGTTCTTCATTAAAGCCACAGTTTTCTTCAAAATCTGCATTTTTAGCTGCAACATCAATATTTTTCATGTAATATTCTGTGTCCGCTAAAACACTTTGTTTAACAAAAGCATAATTATCTATATTAGTTTGTAATTGGGCTATTTCAGCACCATTTTTAGCAATATAATCATTATAAGATCTAGTATATCCAGTATTCATAGATGTTATTTTTTGAAAAAAATTATTCGCTCTAGGGGAAGATTCCCAAACTTTGGTAGTTACATTACCATTCGCAAACATGCTATATTTTTCTTCAGTACTTAAAACGGACATTAATTCTTCATATAATTCAGTTCTAGAATACATTTCTTCAAAAGTTACATATTCATAGGTTAGTTCTTCATTGCTGGTATAGTCATAAACATTTTCGGGATATATATAATACTCAGTACCATTTTTATCCGTACATCTAACAGCTACATATTGATTTTTAAATTCACTAAAAGAGTGGCTAGTGCTACCCATCATACCTTCTATGGCATTATATATATTTTTACATTCATAATAGTTATAAATAGTTGGATTATTTAAAATTTTAGCTAAATCTTGACGAGAACCAGCCATTTTGGTGTCTAAATCATCTAAACTTGTAACTCCAACTATACCTAAATTTTTTATTTCTTGACAACCGGCTAATAATTCTTGCAAATATGCTAATTTATTGATATCTTCTTTATTAGTAGAATCTTTTAAGGTAGCAATTTCATTTTCGATGTTGGCAAGGGCTTCATCAAGTTCTTCCTCACTTTTAAATCCT
>CANROL010000091.1 GCA_947632255.1 uncultured Bacilli bacterium | reverse complement strand
ATTCTTTATACTCACTATTTAATAATCTTTTGAATAGTCCCATAATCCACCTCAAACTATATTATATCACGAGTTTATTATATCTCAAATAAAAAGAAGTCGAAACTTCTTTATCTTTTTATATTAATTATATTGTTTTTATTTTTAAATCACTTTCCAATTCTAAAGATGGTATTTCTAATCTTCTTAATTCTTTTAATTTTCTTAAATTTTCTTCTAAATCATTTTTTCCTGATTCTAAGGCATTAGCAATTACTTTGCCATCAAAAGTTACTGCTATATACCAATCAACACCATAACTTATTTCACTTATATCCTTATCACTTAAAGATATATTTAATTTTTCATTAATATTTTCAATCACTTGAATTCCTTTTTTATATTCTACAAATGTATCAATACCTTTACGACTTTCAAGAATACTTTTATATATTTTTAAATATTCTTGTTTCTTTTGTTTAATTAGCTCTAATTTATCATATTCTTTTTGCTTATTTCTAGCATTGGTTAAATCTACTATATTTTGTTTAAGTATTTCTAATTGCTTAATATTTTCTAAATCTTCCTTACTTATAGTAATATAATATTGTTTTTTTAAAATTGGATAAGAATATGAGTAATCAACTTTGCCATATGTGATATCATCTAATTTTTTTTCGTGATTATGAACAATTATTTTATGATTTGTATCTAAATTATTATACATTTTATTATATTCATAATTTTCATCATAAACTTTAAATTTATATTTAAGTGGTACATTACCTTCAACATAAGATTCATCTAGATGATGTAAATCGGTAATCATAACAAAATCTATATTATCACCATTTTTTTGACTTTCTTTAATAGTTTCTTCCGCATATTGTTTTAAAAGTTTATGTATCCTATTTGATAATTTAATTGGCAAATTTTCATATGGTGCTTCAATACTATGAATCATTAAAACATTACCATTACGCAAAACTGGTGAAAACATAACTAACTTACCATCTTTATCTTTTATTTCTATACCTCCACCATATTCAGTAGCGGTACAATATTGTAAAAGAGAGCCATCACTGCCTAAATTATCAGCATTACCATTAGGTCTAAAACAACAACCAGTTTTATAACCTGCTGATAAAATATTTCTATCTTGTGGATGAAATACACTTAAAGAATAATCCGCATCAGTAATATTTATATTAGGAAACTTTTTAGCATTTATATTAGTCATATTTCGCGAAATTTCTATGGCTCTTTTAGGAGCTTGTTCAGGATTTGCCGTAAATTGAACATCTCTTCCGACATAATCAAATATATCACTTTGAGCTAAAGGCTCATCTTCTATTCCTAATTCAGGTATTCTTCTAATTTTATCAATATACTCTATAATGTTTTCTATTTGATGAATATTTAATTTAGTTTTTAATTTTGATTTATTTTGAACTTTTAAAAATTCTTCAGAAATAATATCCCATTCATTAAATATTTGACTAAAATAGTGTATATAAAAAACAAATAATCGATCAATTTCTCTTTTATATTTAGATAATTCTTGTTTGGCTTCTTCTTCTTTTTTTACTTTTTCATCTTCAGTTAAATCTGAATTTGCTTTTATAGCTTCAATTAATTTATTTATTTCTTGTTCTTTTTCCTCATAATTTCGCAAATAATTTCTAATTGGTGTATTTTTTACTTTATAACTCTCACCAAAAATTAAATTTATTGCCTCATTGTTTAATACTGGTATAAAGCCTTTTCCATCTTTTTGAAAAGTAACATTAGAAATATCAATATCTTTAAAGATATCTACTAGTGATGTAATAGAAATGTTACCATAACTTTTATCTAAATTATCACATAACAAATCTTTAGTTCTTTGATAACCTAAAGTTAAATAAATTTTAAAAGCAAGTTCATATAAAGGATGTTCTATTTGTTCACCCATACCCTTTACTTGTTTACCTTGGGCTTTCTTTTCTAATAAAGAGATAATTTCTTTAATATGTTTCGGATTAGTTTTTTCTAATATATGACTTGGAATAAGATGAGAAAAATCAAAATCTTCATATGTATTAATATCGCCAAATTTTAAAATAAAATCAATTCTCTCTTCATTTGCAGTTATATTATATGGTTGGGCTTTTCTTTCGCCTGCTAATATTTTATCAATTAATAATTCTGTTTTTTCACGATTTCCTATATCCATAGCATATTGGTTTTTAATACGACTTATTAAATAATTACGTTTTTCTAAAATACTATTTGATTCAAAATTACTCTTATCCCACTTGATTATTAATTTTAAGGCAAAAGCAATATTATGAGAATTAACATAACTATAATTATATTTCATAACCTCATCAAAAAATTTTATATATTCTGGCACAGAATTTATTTTAATTTCATCTAAAACTTCTGTAATATTATAATAAATAGCATCTACTGCTAAAAATTTTTCTAAACCCAATTTTTCATATAATACTTGAAGATTTTTTGATTCAAATGCGGAAAATTTAAAATAAGATAAAGCTTCTAAATAATTATTTTCTATACATAAATTTAAGCAATCTTTATCACTTAAAACTAATAAATTATAAAATTCATGTTTTTGAAATAAACTAAAAAAATATTTAATTAAATCTATATCTTTTTCATATAATATAAAGTTATTTAAAGCATCCATATATATTTCAATTAAAGTTGTATTAGTTAAACTATTTAAATATTCTCTAAAATGAGAATTGTTAAATAAATCTTTAAAAAAATTCACATTAATAGAATCAATTATACTTGTGTTATTTTTATCTTCATTTAAAAAATTTATAATTAAATTAATATTTTTTTCAATAAAATTTGGATTAAACTTATAAAAATAATTTAAAACATTTATGTCTTTATTATTAGTGGTAATATAAAAATTTTTTTCAGTAAAAATTAATTCTAATAATTTTTGACTATATGATGCATGAATAAAAAAAGTTTTTAAATTATTATTTATGCTTAAATGTAATAATTTTTTTAAATGTTCTTCATCTATTAAATCAATATTTATATAATCAGATAAAAATTCAATTACTTCAAGCATTTCATTAACTCTTGGTGAATCAATAATTTTATAAACTATTTCAAGAGATACATTTTCTCTTAAATCACTTGGGAATATTAATTCACCATTATTAAGCTTGGCTAAAATATCTATATCGGTTAAATTTGTTTCAAAAAGTTTAGCTATTTCATCTCTTGTTTCTTTTTCTGTATTTTCAAAATATTTATCTAAATTATTCACTATTTACCACCTTTTCTACTTTTGTGGCATAAGAAAATTCACCAAAGTTTGGCACAAATAAAACTTGATCATCTTTATTAAAGGTTTCTTTTAAATTAATACAATTTATAATTTCAAAAAAATAGGTATCATCATCATTACCAATAATATAACCATATCCTTTTTCATTTTTAAACCATTTAATTTTACCATATATTTTTTCGCTCATATTATTATCCTATTCTTAAATACAATTATAACAATTATTAATTTATTAGTAAAGTTGCCTAAATTTATATTATTATCTTAATTTACTTTAAACTCCTTTTTCATCATCTCATATATTTTTAATCTTTCTTCTTTTGTAAAAATATCTTTTTGGCATTTAAATTTGTTATTAGACCATTTCCAAAAATTATAACCAAAATGTTTATCTTTAAATACCTTGCCAAATAATTTTAATTCATTTTTATATCTTGGAAAAAGCCAAAAATGAACATATGGTTTTTCGTTATCGCGATAGGCATTATTCATAAGGCAAGTAAAATTAAACATAGTTGTATTAAATAACTTTTTACATACTCTTTCTAGTTCTTTTTCTAAATTACCTAATTTTTCCCAATCTTCACTGGTTAAATCACTTAAAGATTCTTTATTTGAAGAAATAATACACTGTCCCACAAAATCTTGACACCAATCACAAAATACTACTTCCCAATTTTTACTTTCATACAATTTCATTATCTACTCCTTTTTATTTTAATTTAGGATTATCTTCTTTTAAATAATAGTTACAGATAATATAATTTCTATCTAATACTTCATCTGGATGAATAGGTTTACCATAAATTTCACTAAGCTTATCAAAGTCAAAAGCAACACTTTCTATATTATTAATGTCTTCTTTACCAATAATTGAATATGCAGGAACATATCCACTAGTAAGAGTTACAGGATTAGTTACATCAAATAATATTAAAGTACCATCTTTCATTTTAAAAATATTATAAGCATGTTCTTCAACACTAGCTTCAGAACTCAATTCTCCAAAAACTAAATAACTTTTAATTCCACAAAATTCCGCTAAGTTTTGAACTGTCGCACTTCTTTCAGAACATAATGCTGAATCGTTTTTATAAAAATCAGCAATGGATACTTGTTTTCCTTTTTCTTTTTGCAAATAAACATTAATTCTATTATTTTGATTTCCTTTAAAACCAAATACTTCAATAGTAAAATCTTGCAATACATGAAAAAATTGTAAAGGATTATTTAATTTTTTACCTTTAATAAATTTCATAAATTCAATATATAATGTGGCATCATTCATATAAAACGGATCAACCATATAAGATGTAACAATAGGACTCTCTGAATTAATATAGCCTTCTGTAATTGTTCCAATTAAACGACCATCATTATTTCTATCAATTGTTTTATTTTCAGAATTATTTTCTAATTCTTCTAGTCTAGACATAACAAATTCTTTAATTTGCTCTTCACTATCTACTGAATTAATATAATTTACTATATCTCTAAAATTATTTAAATTAGCCATAATATCACCTTAAGATTCTTTTATTTCATATAATATATTCATAATTTCATTACAGACATTCGGACTACTATATCCAGTATCATTTTCAGGTTTAATAAAATCATTTATTTCATCTAAAACTAAATCAATATTATTTTTATTTACATGTTCTGCAATTAATTTTTTACATGTATTAGAGTATCCTCTTACCATTAAACCCGCTAGAGCTTTATAATAAGATTTCTC
>CANROL010000090.1 GCA_947632255.1 uncultured Bacilli bacterium | reverse complement strand
GTTTTACCAACGGGAGCATAATAACCACTTTGAGGGGACTGATAGATTACTTCATCACCAGAGCCAGAATATTCTACTTTAAAATCTTGTAAAGCTTTCGTGGCTTCTTTTTTAGTCATACCAATAACATTTGGAACTAGCTCATATTTTTGGTCTAACCAAGTATATTCCCTTGGCATCCCCTCTGTAGTCGGTTCTAAATCTAAAATTTCAGCCGCACTGGTTAGAATGCTTTTCGCAATAGGAGCTGATACTACTCCTCCATATTGAGTGACACCTTTAGGGTTATCAATAGCAACATAAACAATAATTTCGGGATCATCCGCGGGCATAAAACCAATAAATGATAAAATATAATTGCCATCTAAATATTTTCCATCTTTTACTTTTTGTGCCGTCCCAGTTTTCCCTCCCACACGATAATTTTCAATATAGGCATTTTTACCAGAGCCATTTGCAACGACACTTTCTAAGGCATATCTTACTAAAGCACTAGTATCACTGCTTATTACTTGCCGAACTTTTTTAGGCGCATTTTTTTGAATAACACTGTTGGTTTCGCTTTCTAGTAAACTATCTACTAAATAAGGAGTATATAACGTACCTCCATTGATGGCCGCGGATACCGCTCTTATTTGTTGTAACGGAGTCTAATAAATGAAACTTTTTATCTAAATTAACATCTTTCCCCTGTCTTAATAAAAATATCTAATTTAATTTTTTTATCATCTTGTTTATAAACTATTATTTTTTCTATTAATTCATTAAATACATCCTTATAACATTCATTATCATCTAAACATTTTTCTAAAACATTTTTTATTTCCTTAGTTTTATTTTCTATATAATTTTTATCTTTCTTATTGCTCTTTAGCTCATCCATTTTATTTTGATAAATGTTTAAATCTTCATTTATTAAATCTATTTGTTTTTTATAATCATTTTTGGATAAATATTCTTCTATTACTAATTCCAATAATTTATCTTTTTTACTATTTAAAATTAATATTTTTGATTCTAAACTTTTAATATCAGCTTCCCTATTATTTGTTTCTAAGTAATTTTTACACTCATTTATTACCATATTAAAAATATTATTTCTATTTTTTAATAGCTTATTAAACATATTTTTAAATATTTCATCTAATTTAAATTCAAATACTCTTGGATTAGAACAACCTTTTAAACTTTCTTGGCGATAAACCTGGCATTCCCATACCGGATTATTTTTTCTTTTACCAGAGCTTGATCTATGATAAGTTAAATTATGACATCCACAATAGATTTTGCCTGAATAAGTATATCTATTTTGAAATACAGTTTTATTAACTGCACGATTGGTAAAACTATCTTGTCTTTGCTTAAGCTTATTATTGGCACGTTCCCATAATTCTTCAGATATTATTGGGGGAACATTATTAAAATCCTTATAAATAATCCAATCAGATTCATTTAACCTTTTCTTTTGTTTTGTTCGATAATCTAATACTTTTGATTTGTGACCACAATAATAACCTTTGTATTTAGGGTTTTCTATAATTCTTGTAAGAATTGTTGTATCTATTCTTTTTCCAGTTTTACTTTTATATCCTAAAGTATATAAATATCTTGATACTTTAGATAAACCATCATTAGTATTAGCATAGTGATCAAAGATTATTTTAATCATTTTTGCTTGAGCTTCATCTATTACGAGCTTGCCTTTATCTTTTACATATCCATAAATATTAGAACATCCTAATACAACACCATTATCAATACTTCTTTTCATACCAAATGAAACTCTTTCAGATAATCTTCTAACTTCATCTTGAGCAATTGAAGACATCATGGTCAGTCTAAGTTCAGAGTCAGGAAGTATGGTATTTATATTATCATTTAAAAAATATACACCAACACCATTAGCTAAAAGTTCTTGTGTATACATTATACTATCTAATGTACTTCTGGAAAATCTTGATATTTCTTTTGTTAATATTAAATCAAATTTATGTTTTTTGGCATCTTCTATCATTCTTAAAAATTCTTCCCGTTTTTTTACTTGGGTGCCTGATATACCTTCGTCAATATATGAACCTATAAATTCCCAGTTAGGAACTTTACTAATATAATCATTAAAAAAAGATATTTGGTTAGATAAAGAATGCAATTGTTCATCTTTATCGGTTGATACTCTTGCGTAAAAACATACTCTTAAATTTAATTCTTGTAAGGGAACACCCTTCATAATATTATTTCTAACTGTGTATAAGTCCATAAATCCTCCTAAATTAATATTTTATAATTATTTATATTATTTATATAATCATCATTAATTTTATTTTTTTCTAATTCTATTTTATTCATTAATTTATTAATGCAAAAATCATACATTTTAGCATCTATAGTCCTTTCTCTTTTTAAATATTCCAATAATTTAATACTTATTTCAATTTCAATAATACTAGAAGGAATTCTATTTATATTTTTCATATACTTTGTCCTTTCTTTTAAGTTTATTTTCATAAAAATAAAAAAAGAACTTAAGGTATTAAGTTCTACAAAAAAAGCCTAAATTAGACTAAATTATTATTTTAGTAATTTTTGTTTTTTATAATGAAATTTTACTATTTTATTAAAGTTTCAAGAAAAATTGCAACACCATCTTCATCATTTGATAAAGTAACATAATCAACTTTACTTTTTATATCATCCGAAGCATTGGCAACGGCAACACTTAATCCAGCTACATCAAACATCGAGATATCATTTTTATCATTGCCAATTGCAATTGTATTTTTAAGAGGAATATTTAAATATTGGGATATAATCATTAATGCATTTCCCTTAGAACAATTAGAATTAGTAACACTAAACCATTTTTCTTCATATGTGCTATTTTCATTAATTTCATTAACAATATTTAATTTACTAATATGAGAAATTGTTTCTTTTTCCATATAAATTTTATCTTTTTGGGTATCAATAAACATGCATTGTTTAATATCACATTTAGATAATTCATTAACATAATTGGTATTATCCAATAGTACCTGTTTAGGATTGCGTACTTCTTTGGTAACATATTCTATATTTTCTGTTGTTAAAATTAGTCTAATATCATTAATAAATGCATCTTCAACTAATTTAAGTACCAAATCTTTATCAATATATGAACTGAACAAAACTTTTTGTTTATAACTGTCATATATTTCTGCCCCATTTGAAGAAACAACTATACTATTTGCATCAGTTTCTTTCATTACTTCTAAAGTTTGATAGCGGGGACGGGCGGTACAAATAATAATAATATTCCCAACTTTTTTATTATCACAAATTGCTTTTTTTACTCTGTTTGAAATTGTCCCATCTGACTTTTTTAAAGTATCATCGCTGTCAATTAAAATTAATTTTTTATTTATTTCAAAAAGTAATTGTTTCTTATTAGAAATGCATTTTACACCTAAATCAGTTAACATCTTCTTTAAATTTGTATATTTATTAGCATTAGGTATATATGCATATTTTGGCTTTCTTTGATAATGAATAAAATGTTTTTTTAATTTTAACATCTCATTTTGATAGCCATTATTTTCATCATAATAATATGTAAATAATGTTTTTGTCTTTTCAATATAATCTTTAGAAAAATTAGACAAATCATAATTAAAACGAATAGGCATTAATTCAGCACTATTTAAATTAAATAATTTTTGAATAATAAATTCTTCATCATCTTCTATAACAGCGATTATCTCTCTATCATATAAGTTTTGCATTTCATTAAAAACATCATAATCTTCCATGATTTAACCTGCATTAACTTTTAAGAACTCATCCCATATTAAAATCATATCATCAAGCGCAGAATTATTTTCTTTAGTTGTTTTTTTATTTTCAATTAAAGTATTTCTTAAATCATTTATATTTATATATCGACACTCATAATTTTGCATTAATTCATTAGAATCTAGATTTTTTTTAGAATCATCACAAATATTGTCACAGTAAACAACATAATAATATATTTCAACTAACCTATTTTTTCCGCTTTCATGATAATTTTTACAATAGTACTTTATAGCATAAAATAAGTTAATATTTTCATTATCAAGAGATATTCCGGTTTCTTCTAATATTTCTCTTTTTAAGCCTTCTTCTAGTGTTTCACCATCTTCTAAATGTCCCCCAGGAAATTCATAATGTTGCAAGCCATTAGAATAACACATTAATACCTCATTTTTTGAATTAATAAGGATTGCACGGGCTCGAGTTGTTTTTTCATCAATTTCTTCTTGAGAAATATTATCATAATTATAAATTTTTTCAATAGTTTTCATTTTACACCTCTTATTTTTTGACATAATGCATTCTTGTAACCTTCCTCATTATATCATAAAAAAGGCATATAAGTTAATTATTTATAATTTTAAATATATTTAAAAATTACTAGCTTTTTGCCTAGTAATATTAATGGTATCATTTATTAGACAGTAAGGTGAAGAGGCGTAACACTTATTCCTTGGCCAAAACTAGTCGTGGCTAGTTCCACTGGTCCCATTTTATTAACATCAAATAAAATTCCTGATGATTCCCCATTTAAATCAACGCCTGTTTTATCCCCAAAACCATACTTATCAATATAACTCATGAGTGTTTCAGCACCTAGGGTTTGGCCAATACTAACGAAACCAGGATTGCTTTGTATCTATACAGGAACACTTTAAGACAGAAGAATGTCTTGCACAAGCAAGATTTTTAGAACTCAAACCTTTTAATGAGTTATCTTCGTTCATATCTAAATCTATATCAATATCTGGGGCATTAAAATCATAAAGTATTTTTAGTTTTATGTGTTTTCTATCACCATTTACTTTTTCTACTTCAACTTTTTCAACTAATAAATTAATTAAATATGGTAAATTTTCTTTAATGTCTAATTTGGTATTTAAACAATTTTCAATGTTTTGTAATTTCTTCTTTAATTTTTCTTCTTCTAAATCACTTTGTAAATTATTATCAAGTTGCTTTTGATAATTAAACAACTCAACATTAAACTTATCATTTCTTTTTTTAAATTCAAAATCATCTATCATACCTTTAA
>CANROL010000089.1 GCA_947632255.1 uncultured Bacilli bacterium | reverse complement strand
ATCTTAAAAGGGGGTCTTGGTGCTTGCCATCTTTTTTAAAATTGGATTTTAAAGTGAGGTGGTAGTTATGAAAAAAAAAGAAATGTTAATTTTTATTTTAGTAATAATTATACTTATTTTAGTTATTAAGAAATAATTTAAAATAATAAAACAGCACCACAAACTTTCATTTAAGTAAGTGGTGCATTTGTCAGAAAATGGCAAGCACTATGAAGTGTCTCGCTAAATTAAGTATATAATATTTTTTAATAAATGTAAACTATCTACTTGAAAAAAGTACTTAAAAATGCTAATATTAAGATAGTAAAGAAAGTGTAGATAATAAAAAATCTACAAAAGAATAGGAGAGATAAAAATGAAGCAAACATACGTCGGGGGGGGGTATTTAATACAATAAATACCAATATATTAACCGAGGTGGTTAATATATGAAATTTGTCACATTAAAATCTTTCAATAAAAAGAAACTATTAATACCAACTTTAATAATAACTAGTTTAATACTAGTAATAACTATATTTGTAAGTCATGCCGAATTTACATCAACAGACCATGTAACAATCGTGGATGGAGTAATAAATTATACCCCATATGATTTTAAAATGATGGCGATGTATCAGCAAAAAGAAGGTTGTGAAGATACTAACGATGATACATGTTATAGTGAAGTAGAATTAATGCCAAGTGAAGGATATACAATAAATCAAGAAAAAAGTTATTGTTATAAAACAAATCCAGAAGAAAAAATATATGAAAAAGTATATACAAATTCAAATGGTGAACATATAATCAAAGATTTAGAAAAGAATACAAAATGTATATTATATTTTGATAAGAAACAAGAACCACTAACTATTAATAATATGGATTTTAATATTTGCAATGGTGAAGATTTAACCGAAGAAGAAGCCAAGAATTGTTTAGTAAATGAAAAAGGTTATCGCTTTGAAGGACCAGATCCAAATAACTATGTAAGATTTAATAATGAAGAATGGCGTATAATTGGAATTTTTGAAGTTGAAACAGAAAATGGAACAGAACAGTTAATAAAAATAATTAGAACAGGAAGTGAAAGTAAGGAATGGGATGAATCGAATTCTAATAATTGGGAAAGACCAGCTACATTAAATACATATTTAAATGATACATACCTAAATACTATAGATGAAAAAGATAAAATAGCCAGTGTTAAATGGAATATAGGAAAATCAGATTATAAACAAACAGCAGAAACAGTATATACAAGTGAAACAAAGGCTATAACAACTAATAAATATCAAGTAGGACTAATGAGTGCCAGTGATTATGGCTATGCTGCCTTAAATAGTACATGTAAAAGGAGTATAATTTTATGGAATTATGATTCTAGCACTAATCCTGGTTGTTCTGACAAAGACTGGCTATTTAATAGTTCTTATACGTGGACGTTAACTCCTAATTCGTCCCTTGCGAACCGCGTGCTTCTTGTGAGCAACGGTGGCAGCGTGTACAACTATGGTGCGAGCGGCGGGTATGGCGCCCGTCCCTCTGTCTATCTAAAATCTAACATCTCATTATCTATCGGCTCTGGTTCAGGTGATCCTGGTAGTTCTACAAATCCATATATAGTGAATTAATCAAAAATTAAATTGTCAAAAATTATTTGGCAATTTTTTTTTATTAATAAAACATATTCTATCAAATTATGACAAAATACCCTAAAACATGTCAAAAATTAGTGATTTACAAGTATTATTTAATGTGTTAAAGTAGGACACATTCACTCGTAATTTTAGTTTCCTTAAGAATTAGAAAGGAAATTAAATGAAAAAAATTTTTAAATTAATAATAATATTAATTACATTATTTTTTGGTTTTAATATAGCTCATGCTGATAATATTAAATTAGGTAGTGCTATTCCCGGTATTAAACTATATTTAGAAACACCAGAAAGAGAAGGCTATATTAAAGATATGTTTCAATTAATTGATGAAACAACAAATGAACTAGTATATTGTATTGAACCTGGTGTTCAATTATATAATGGTGAATTTGATAGATATTACGCCCCTCAAGATATTCCTAAAGAATTAGATATTACAGAAGAACAATTTAATAAAATTAAGTTATATGCATATTATGGTTATAATTATCCTGGTCGCGAAGATATAAAATGGTATGCTGCTACTCAATATTTAATATGGAATTATTTACTTCAAAATAAAGGAACAGTATATTTTGCTAACGAAGATGGTTCCCCAAGTGGGGCGTTAAAAGATGAAATCGCAGCTATTGAAGATAATGTTGCCAAACATGATTTATTACCATCTTTTGCTTTAAATGATGATAAAATCTATACTTTACATATTGGTGAAGAATTAACTTTAACTGATACAAATGGTGTCTTATCCGATTTTAAAGATGGTCCAGGTAAAGTATATGTTGATAATGCTAATTATAATATAAATGGTAATAGTCTTACAATATCCTTTACCGAAGCAGGGAACTTTTCTCTTGATTTTGTAAAAGAAAATAATATTCAAAGTCTTGCAATAGTATTTTATAAAAATGGTAGTCAAGTCGTAGTTAATCGGGGAAAAGTTAATGATGTTAATTCCTATGCTCAATTTCATATTCTAAATCCTAGTTTTTCTTTTACTAAAAAAAGTACTGAAGCTTGCAACCTCCCTTTATCTAATGCTGAATATGAAATACATTATAACCGCGATGATAAATTATTAGGCACATATACTACTAATGAAGAAGGAAGCTTTGAAATTACTGAAATCCCCAATAACAGCTACTACATCGTCGAATCTAAAGCTCCTTATGGTTATAAATTAAATACAGAAAAAAAGCATTTCTTAGTCATGAATGAAAATGTATCTTTAGAAATGTATGATGCTCCTATAATTAAAGAAATAACTTTTCAAAAATATTTAGAAAATAATGATCATTCTTTAATTATTGAACCCTACGCTGAATTTCAATTATTTAAAAAAGGGGAAAGTAGACCTCTAGAAACCATAACTACTAATTATGAAGGTAAAATTAGTTTTCATCTTTCCTATGGCACTTATATTTTACATCAAACCAAAGGAACTAAAGGTTATGATTTTATTTCAGATTATGAATTTACTATTGATGATTCTTATTTAGAAGGAATGCCAATTATTTTAAAAAATCCCCAAATAATGAAAGGTATTGAAATTATAAAATACTTAAATAATATTGATGGTACTAATATTGTAGAAGAAAATGTCACTTTTGAACTTTATGATTTAACAACTGGCTTATTAATAAAAGAATTAACCACGGATCACTTTGGTAAAATAAATCTAAATTTACCATATGGTTCTTATAAATTACATCAAAAAACTGGGGCATATGGTTATAATTTTATTGATGATTACATATTTAATATCAATGAACTTACCCCCAATTTACTTCAAATAATTTTACGAAATGAACAAATTATTAAAAATATTAAACTAACTAAATATTTAAAAAAACAAGATAATACTTTAATATTAGAACCTAACGCGGAATTTATAGTTTATAATAAAAATAATTTTCAAGAAGTAAAAACTATTATTACTAATAATGAAGGTGAAGCTCATCTAAATCTACCATATGGCACTTATATTATTCATCAAACTAAAGGCACCAAAGGTTATAATTTTATCCCCGATTATGAATTAAAAATTGATGATTCTATCGAAAATAATACTAATATTTCTTTATATAATGATGAAATTACTAAAGAAATAAAAATTATTAAATACCTAGAAAATATGGATGGAACTCTAACTTTAGAGTCTAACGCTGAATTTGAGTTATTTAGTGAACAACATGATTTAATTACTACTTTTAAAACTAATAATTTAGGTGAATATAATTTAAATTTACCATTTGGTACTTATATTTTACATCAAACTAAAGGTACTAAAGACTATGCCTATATATTAGATTATACTTTTACTATTGATGATAATACTCCAAATAATAAAACAATTATTTTTAAAAATGAACAAATTACTAAAGAATTAAAGTTAATTAAATATCTTGAAAATAAAGATGGTAGTCTAACTTTAGAACCTAATGCTGAATTTCAATTATATGATTATAATAGCCAAAAACTTATTGCTAATTTAACAAGTAATGCTTCTGGCGAAATAAATATAACTTTACCTTTAGGTAAATATCTTTTAAAACAAATAAGTGGCTCTAAAGGATATAGTTTTATTCCTGATACAACCATAAATATTACTGAAAAAGATCAAGACGTAATTGAAATAATTTTAAAGAATAAACAAATTTTAAAAGAATTAAAACTTATTAAATATTTAGAATTTTATGATAAAACATTAAAATATGAACCTAATGCTGAATTTAATATCATTGATAAATCAACTAATAAAATAGTCTCTAAAATAAAAACTAATAATAAAGGTGAAGCTACTCTTAAATTACCTTATGGTATTTATATTATAAAACAAACTAAAGGCTCTTATGGTTTTAGTAATATTGAAAATTTTGAAATATCCATTGATGATACAACTCCAGATATTTATTTAAAAAAACTAATAAATAAACAAATTCTAAAAGAAATCAAAATAATTAAATACTTAGAAAATATGGATGGAACTCTAACTTTAGAACCTAATGCCGAATTTGAGTTATTTAATGAACAACATGATTTAATAACTACTTTTAAAACTAATAATTTAGGTGAATATAATTTAAATTTACCATTTGGGACTTATATTTTACATCAAACTAAAGGTACTAAAGATTATGCTTATATATTAGATTATACATTTACTATTGATGATACAACCCCTAATAATAAAACACTTATCTTTAAAAATGAACAAATTACTAAAGAATTAAAGTTAATTAAATATCTAGAAGATCAAGATGGTAAATTAAGTTTTGAAGCAAATGCTCAGTTTCAGTTATATGATTATAATACCCATAAACTTATTGCTAATTTAACTAGTAATGCCTCTGGTGAAATTAATATAACTCTTCCTTTAGGTAAATATCTTTTAAAACAAATAAGTGGTTCTAAAGGATATAGTTTTATTCCTGATACAACCATAAATATTCAAAAAACAGATAAAGAGGTGATTGAAATAATCTTAAAGAATAAACAAATTTTAAAAGAATTAAAACTTATTAAATATTTAGAATTTTATGATAAAACATTAAAATATGA
>CANROL010000088.1 GCA_947632255.1 uncultured Bacilli bacterium | reverse complement strand
CTCCCCCTTTAACAGCAAGATAAACAGAATTCCAACCTAAAGCTTTAGCTTTTGTAAGACCACAGTAAGTGGAACCTTTACCAGTTGTAACACAAGAACCCGTAACACCTATATTATAAAAATTATAGTAACCTCGAAAATCATACATTTCCCCACGAATTTCCCCATTAAATATACCTTGATATAAATTTTTTAAATAAGTACTTGTGCCTAATTCTTGATACATCCGGGAAGCTAAATGAACGGGACTTACATTTGTTTCTTTACCTCCATCGGCAATAACTTGGGCTAAATCAGTATTTTGTTCTAGATGATATTTATAGAAACTAGCATTTTCTATAATTGATTTAGCAATACTAGGATAAATACTTTCTAAAGCACTATTATAATGATTATCTTCAAATTGAAAAATATAACTTTCAGTTAAGAAGTTTCTAGGATCTAAATAATAAGCAACTCCACTTTGATTAACAGTGACAAAGCCACCTTCATTATATTTACAAGAGGTATCTAACCATTCACTTTTAGGATTATATAATAAAGATGAACCACAAGAAGTAAATTTATCAACCGCGGTTGCCCAGTCAAGTTTGGTTTCAATAGCTTTAAATTGCCATTCGGGATATTTAGTTTTTAAAGTACATAAACTTGACCAATAAGATGAAGGAAAACCAGCTTCTTTTAATTCAGCTTCGCAGGCCGTAGTAGGTTCAGTTTTATCTACTTCACTAGCAATATATGCCCTAACATATGTGCTACAAACATAACCAGTAGCCCCATCAACATCAACTTCAAACCACCCAGCATCACATGTACCATCATTTAATTCATCTGGTACTATTTCAGACTTTTTTAAATTATAAGTACTACCTATTTTACCTAATTCAATACGAGAATAATTGGTACTAGGTCCAGTTCGCACATTTACAGCATCAAGTAAAACTATATATTCATTTTCAGCATTAACATAAGTATTAAAAATAAGGAAAATAAAATTAAAGACTAAAATATATTTTAAAAAATTATTCTTCACATTTACCTCCTTTAGTTACTTTAATATAATTATATAAAAAATTACTTAATAACTCAATAAATAGTCATAAATTGGCAAAAAATGGTGTAAAATGTTGACATATAGAATAATAGTTTAGATTATTTTACTTGACAGATAAAATTTTAAAATAATTGCAACATATTTGAATATATTATATAATAGTTGTAGTAAAAAATAAAAAGTAGGTCGAAATATGAAAGTGTTGTTTAATAAATTAAAAAAAGTTAATAAAGTTTTTTTAAGTATATATATTATAATATTAAGTTTATTTATAGTTAGTTATGTTTTTTTAGTTAAGAATTTACTTAGTCTAACTAGTATTGAAACGGTTATTAGAACTATTGTAATTGCTTTTTTTGGAATTTGGTTATTATTTTATTTTTTAGGTAATTTAATTAAATTAATTTTAAAAAAACATGTTTTTATTGCTATTACTTCTTCGATAACTTTAATATTTTGTGTAATATTTGGTTTTGTTAATTATTATATTGGAGTTTTAAATGGCAATTTAGATAATTTAGCTACGAAAGAATATGTAACTTATACAAGTAATTTAATTACTTTAAATGATACCGAATTAAATGAAGATAGTAGACTAGGAATGATTAATAATTCTAGTGATATTGAAGGAAATGTGTTAGCTAAAGAATTAATTGAAAAAGAAAAATTAAATAATGAAATAGAAGAATATAGTAGTTATTATGAAATGCTTTATGATTTATTAAATAAAGAAATTGATGGTATATTTGTAAGTGCTAATTATTTAACAATATTTAGTGAAGATGAATTTGAAGGATTAAAAAATACTAAAATAGTTTACAGTTTTAGTAAACAAATGAAAAATCAAGATACCACAATTACTAGTAATAAAAAATTAACTGAACCGTTTACAATATTACTTATGGGAGTTGATTCCGAGAAAGATGGATTAAACGCGAGTACTTCTTTTAATGGGGATACTTTAATGCTTATTACTTTTAATCCTAAAACTTTAAATGCCACGATGTTTTCAATTCCAAGAGATACTTATGTACCGATTGCTTGTAATAATAATCGTTATGCTAAAATAAATTCTTCCGCGGCTTATGGAACTAATTGTGTTATAAATACTATTCAAAATTTAACTGATATTAAAATAGATTATTATTTAAAAATTAATTTTAAAGGAGTTGTTGATTTAGTTGAAGCTTTAGATGGTATTGATGTAGATGTTGAAGCACCAGATTATAAAGCGTATGTAAATGCCCATAAAGGTCAAATATGTGAACAAAATTCTTTAAGACAATTTGGGGATAAATTAATATGTATGGATCCAGGAATGCAAAGATTAAATGGGGAACAAGCTTTAGCCTATGCGAGATGTCGCCATGCTTATTTAGCTAGTGATATTGCCCGCAACAAACATCAACAACAAATAATTGAAGCAATTGCCAAAAAAGCAATATCTAAAGAAAACATTGGCAAGTTAGAAGAAATACTTAATGCTATAACTAATAATTTAGAAACTAATATGGGAAGAAAAGAAATGCTTACTTTTTATGAAGTATTAAAAGATATGATTTCTAAAACTCTTACAGATGGCAATTTCCTTACAATAGATAAAACATATTTGGAATATTATAATTTACCAGTTAGATTAAGTAACAATGGCATGTTATTATCCGCGATTGGTTATTACCCTGGTTCATTAGAAGCTATTGTTAATTTAATGAAGGCTAATTTAGGTTTACAAGAAAAAGAAATGATTAAAACATTTAGTTTTGATGCTAAAGAAGATTATCAAGTAAAACCAGTAGGTCAAGGTATTACTACAGGCGAAAAATTAGAGACAGTGCCGAATTTTGTCGGTTTAAGTGTTAGTTATGTTGAAGAATGGGCAAATAGCCATAATATTGGTATTGATATTCAATTTGTCGATAGTTTAAGTCCTTATTATAATTCAAATATTTTACCAGGTATGGTAGCTAATCAAAGTATCAACAATGGAGTTTTAATTAATAATGTTTCTAATATAACTATTTATGTAAACAATTCACAAGTAGAAAATAATGATGATAACAATGATAATGATATTCCAGAAGATAATAATGATGTAGAAAACGAAGATAATACAGAAGAAAATAACAATGAAATTGATTTACCAGATGTTATTTTACCTAATGAAGAAGAATAATTATTTTATACATTTTCGGAATGCAATTCCGAATTTGTTGGATTTTTAGTTTAAAAAACTAGAGTATAAATTAAATTATTGATATTTTATATAATTTTTGTAAATGATAAAAGTGATGAGGAATAATCATCACTTTTTAAATGCTATTAATTTATCAATAGTTTATTTGCTTAATTATATTTAAAATGGCCATTGCCCCTTCACTTGAGGCATTAATAATTTGATAAATGTCTTTTTTTATGACATCACCTGATGCATATACACCTTCAATATTAGTTTCATACTTATCATTTACTATTAAATAACCATTTTCCATATTAAGGTTAGTATTTTGTAGAAAATCGGTATTTGGAATAAAGCCTATGTATATAAATAAACCAGTAACTGTTAGTTCTTTATTTTTTAGTTTAAGGCCTTTTAATTTAGTATCTTCTATTATTAAAGAGGTTATTTCTTCGTTTAATATTAATTCAATATTTTTAGTATTTTTAACATTTTCAATTAATATTTCTTCCCCTCTAAATTCATTACGACGATGAATTAAGTAAACTTTATGAACAATATTAGCTAGATATAGAGCTTCTGCTAAAGCTGAAGAACCACCCCCGACAACGGCAACATCTTGATTTTTATAAAAAGCACCATCACATAGAGCACAGGTACTAATACCTTTACCTAATAATTCTTGTTCATGTTCTAAACCTAAAAACTTGGGTTTACGTCCGGTTGCTATTAACAAATATTTGGCTTGATATATGTTATGATTTGTTTTAATTGTTTTTATTTTATCTAAAATAACATCTGTTACGGTTTCTAATTTATAGGGAATATTTAAAGATTTTACTTGGTCATATAAGTTAGTTGCTAAATCGGGTCCAGTTATTGATTTAAAACCGGGATAATTTTCAATTGAGGCAATCTTATTAATTACACCGCCGGGCATATTTTGTTCTAATAATAAAACTTTTAAGCCTGATCTTTTGGCATATATTCCAGCACTTATGCCAGATGCTCCCATGCCAATTATTATTAAATCATACATTATATTCCTCTTTTCTATAATCTTTTTTCATTAATATCATTATATAAATTAGTATACTTGCCTTTATGATGATTATATATAATAAAACCTAAAGCACTAATAAATAAAATAATAGATATTATTTGAGCTATTTTAAAACCACCTAACATTAAAGAATCAGTCCGCCAGGCTTCAATAAAGAAGCGACCAACACTATACCACATTAAATAGATACAAGTAGTATCACCAATTTTAATATATTTTAAACGTCTAATAATTAATAAAATAATAAAACCTAATAAACACCATAAACTTTCAAAATAAAAGGTTGGTAGATAATAAATACCATTGATATACATACCTTTAATAATAAATTCAGGGATTAACATATTTTTTAGGGTGGTATAAGTAGTAGCAAACCCATGAGCTTCACTATTAAAGAAATTACCCCATCTACCTATTGCTTGAGCAAGAATTACCGCGGGTACACATATATCAAATATTTTTAAAAAATTTAAATGTTTTTGATGAGAATAAATGATAATAGCTAAAGCGCCTCCAATTAATCCTCCATGTATAGCAAGACCACCATTCCAAATGGCAAATATTTCCAATAAGTTATAACGATAATAAGCTAAATTAAATAAAACATAATAGATACGAGCTCCAATTATACCAAATAAGACAGCATAAAATAACATATTAAATATATCTTCTTTATTTATTTTAAATTTATGAGCTTCTTTATTAGTTAAATAAAAACCAATTAATATTCCAATTAAAATAAGAACAGAATACCACTTAATATCAATACCAAATAAAGTTACTAATACTGGATTCATATATTTCCTCTTTTCTTATTAATTATACTATGAATATAACAAAAAAGAAAGTTCTTAAAGCTTTCTTTTTTAGGTATTACTTTTTAATATCGTTAATACTTATAATATTAGATTGATATCAAAAATAAATATGTACTAAGTAA
>CANROL010000087.1 GCA_947632255.1 uncultured Bacilli bacterium | reverse complement strand
TTATATTATGTTTCATATTGTCCCTCATTACATGTTAAATTATACTAAATATTATTTATTTTGACAAGAAATAGTTATAATTTGTTCATTTTTATTAATTAAAGATTACTAAGTACTTGATTTTAAGAGGTTTAAATGTTAGAATAAATCACTAATAAAAGGAGATGATATGCAATATGCATAGTTTATATGAAGTAGATAAGAAAATAAAATTATATCCCAGATTTTATTTAGATGAAAAAGAAGATGATGAAATAAAGGAATATTTAAGTGATGAGATAATTCCTAATTTATATCGAACTATTTATGATAATACAACAGAAGAAAATGCTACCTTAACAAAACAAGGTCAAGAATTTTATATTACTTTAAAAAAATTTACTAAAGAGCGATACGATAATAATATTGTAAACATTAATAGTCTATATAAAGAAAGTACGCTTTCTAATTTTAATGTATTAAAACATTATTATTTATCTTCTAGTAATGAACGTTTATTAAAAATGCTTCAATACAGTGATTCTTTAAATAGTAATAATATGGATATCTTAACTTTAATATATTGTATAGCTAATATTTATGATGTTTTAGCTAACTATGGAGTAGATGTGGAAGTTCCAGCTCCACCAAAATTAACTAAAACTGATACAAATGGAATGATAGATCTTTATAAAAAAGAAATTGAATATAAAATCGAAAAACAAGATAATAAAGAAAAATATTATACTAGATGTTTAAGTGAAGAATTTATGAAAAAGTTTAGTGAAGATATAAATAGAATGTATGATTTATATTATGCTAACTTTGATAAATTTAATATACCAACTTACTTCTATGCTGAAATACTAAATGTTTTCCATGGTAATCATTTAATGAACATTAATGTAGATGAACTTCTTAAAACTTTTCCAAACGTTACAAGAGATGAAATATTAACTTTATGTTTATATAAATTAGATGATAAAACAATTGTAAAATATTTAGAAATATTAAATAAATGTGATAAGGTTGATAAAGAAAAAATTATGGAATTAATAAAACCAATGCATTATTATTTTCCTTATATAACTAAAAAAGCTTATTATTATATGTATACTAAACTTGATAGAATTAAAGATGGAGTTCGGTGTTACGAAGATGGCCTTCAATATATGTGCAATGTTATAAATGGTGATATGAATTTTAAAAAAAATCAAGGATATTCTTTAATTAGTGATGGACCATTTAGCTTTGATTGGTTTCGAGGAGAATTTTATGAAGGCTACTTCTATTATATAATTGCTTGGCAAAATTTCTTCTTAAATCAAATAAATGTTTATGAAAGAATTGCTGATAGACCAGATTTTAAAACAATATTAGATGATTTATTAGAAATAAAGAATTATATTCTAAATAATAAAATGAATGCATTGGAAAATAAAAATAGTGTAATGGATAAAAGAATAAAGATTATAAAAGAATATATTCAAAAATATTTAAATACTTATTTAACTGATGATTTAGAATATAATAATGCTGTTTTAAGATCCGCAATATTAAATAAACTAGATAATATACTTTATCCTAAAGAAGATGAAGTAACTAAATTAATGAGAAATTTGTAAACCTTAGGGTTTACTTTTTTTTGCTAAAATAAATTATATTTTAAAATATTTGCAACATATTAATAAGGGTGAAATACTTTGAAGATATTAAGATTTATATTTAAGATGGGTATTTTTTGTTTTGTATCATTTATTATAATTATAATAGGTTTATATACTTATGCTTTTTTAAGTCCTAAATTAGAACTTAGAACAGCAGGACAGTTTTATTTATATGACAATAATGATGAGTTATTATATCAAGGAAGTAGTACTAGTAAATGGGTTGATTTAGAAGATATTAATTTTAATTTAATTAATGCAGTTGTAAGTGTTGAGGATAAAAATTTTTATAAACATCAAGGATTTGATTATTTAAGAATTGCCAAAGCTATGTATTTAAATATTAAAAATAAAAAAATAATGCAAGGAGCATCGACAATAAGTCAACAGTATGTTAAAAATATGTATTTAGATTTTAATTCAACTTGGAGTAGAAAAATAGAAGAAGCTTTTTTAACTTTAGAATTAGAAGTACATTATAGTAAAGATGAAATTTTAGAGGGATATTTAAATACGATTAACTATGGACAAGGAAATTTTGGAGTAGCAAATGCTAGTAGATATTATTTTAATAAAGAACCAATTGATTTAACTTTAGAAGAAGCTTTAATTCTAGCGGGTATTCCTAATAGTCCAGAGTATTATAATCCCGTTGCTAATTATGATTTAGCTATAAGTAGAGCTAAAATAGTGGGGGCTTCTATGGTTAAAAATGGGTATTTAAAACAAAGTGAATTAGATAGTTTATTTCAAGAAGATATCCCTATATATGGCAAAACTAATAAAGAAAATTTAAATATGTTAATGTATTATCAAAGTGCGGTAATGCAAGAACTTAAAAGTATTAAAACTATTCCTAATGAATTAATTCAAGCTGGAGGTATTAAAGTTTATACTTATTTAGATTTAAATGCCCAAAAAATATTAGAAGAAAATATAAATAAATACATGGGGGATAATGAATTACAGACCGCGAGTGTTATTATTAATCCCTCTACAGGGGGAGTTATGGCTTTAAGTGGAGGAAGAAATTATACAGAAAGTCAGTTTAATCGAGCTATATCTGCAAAAAGACAAGTTGGATCAGCGATGAAACCATTTTTGTATTATGGAGCATTAGAAGAAGGAATGACTTCAGCATCAACATTTAATAGTCAATATACCACGTTTACTTTAAGTAATGGGGATTTTTATGCCCCTAAAAACTATGGATCAATATACGCGAATAAACCTATTACCATGGCGGAAGCTATCGCAGTATCCGATAATGTATATGCTGTTAAAACAAATATGTTTTTAGGGCCAGAAAAATTAGTTGAGACCGCGAAAAGAGTAGGAATAGAAGCAAAATTACAACCTAATGCTTCTTTGGCTTTAGGAACAGATTTAATCTCAGTTTTAGATTTAGCAAGAGGTTATAATACTTTAGCTACTGGGGGTTATAAAATAGATGTGGGATTAATTAAAAGAATTGAAGATAAAGATGGAAATGTTTTATATGAAAAAGATGATTATCAAGATTTAGTTTTAAATACTAATTATACCTATATTTTAAATGAAATGCTTACTAATACGACAAATAGTAAATTTAGAGATTATGCTAATCCAACAGCTTTAGTTATAGCTTCTAAATTATCAAGAAAATATGCAATAAAGACGGGGACTACCGATACAGATTTTTGGATCGCGGGGTATAATCCTGATATTTTAATGGTTACTTGGGTTGGTTATGATGATAATAGAGATACAGAAACTAAATATTCCACTATATCTAAACAAATATGGGCAGATACTGTGGAAGCAATAGAAAAAGATAAAGAAGCAAAATGGTATGATGCCCCGAATAATGTTGTTGGAGTAATATTAAATTCCGTAAGTGGAGTTCCCACGAATGATTCTTCTAAAGCAACTTTATTTTATTTTCTTAAAGGAACAGAAAATATGATACCTAATGCTGAATTAGTTTTTAAAGAAGAAAATGAAGAATAAAAAATGTTAGTAATTTAAGGGTTACTAACATTATAATTGTAAATAATTATTGGTATAGCTAGATGTCTAGTTATTGATTAAGCTTGGGGTGTTAGTCATTTCTTCTGGTAGAGCTATATCCATATATTCAAGTATTGTTGGAGCAACATTGGTGAGGTCTCCACTTTTTTTTAGTTCAATATTATTATCAGTAATAATAAATGGTACTTTGCTAGTTGTGTGGGTAGTTACAGGATTATTAAATTCATCTAACATTATGTCGGCGTTGCCATGATCGGCTAAAATAAACATGGTATAAAAATTGTCATTAGCAACTTCTAATAATCTTTCTAAACAAACATCTACTGTGGTTACGGCTTTCATTGTAGCTTCTAAATTACCAGTGTGGCCGACCATATCAGGATTAGCAAAATTAACTAAGATAAAGTCAATATCTTTTTCCATAGCATTTATAGCTTTTTTAGTAACAGCAGTAGCACTCATCTCAGGCATTAAATCATATGTTTCAACTTTGGGCGATGGTAATAATATTTTTTCACATTTATCAATTTTGCCATTATACATACCATCAAAGAAATAAGTAACATGTGCATATTTTTCAGTCTCAGCAATACGCGCTTGTGTTAGACCTAAGGTACTTAAATATCTTCCTAATGAATTAGTTACTTCTATATCTTCTAAAAAATTAATTGTATTAATATCTTTGTCTAAAGGAAAGAAGGAATATACTGGTAAGTTTGAAAAATTATAAACTGGGAATTCATTAAATTCAGGATTAGCAAAAGTTCTTAATATTTGTTTTCCACGGTCACTGCGATAATTCATCCATAATAGAACATCACCATCTTTGATAAGACCATTGTTATCAATAATTAAGGAATATAAAAATTCATCAGTTATATTTTTTTTATATAAATTTAAGATACCTTCGGTGGCTGTTTTTGAAGCAATACCTATTCCTTTTGTAATTAAGTCATAATATACTTTAGTTCGAGAATAATTATTATCTCTATCCATAGCATAATATCTACCACATATTGTAGCAATATGAGCTTTAGGATTATCACTTATTTTTTCTTCTAAATCTTTAATAAAATTTATCCCAGCATTTACTTTAGTATCTCGACCATCGGTTATTAAATGAAAATAGATGTTTTTAATATCTTGTTCTTTAATAATATCATACATACTTAGAAAATGTTCTAGATTAGAATGAACTTTACCATTGCTATATAAACCCATGATATGTACATTTCGGTTTTTAATAGTATTTAAGAATTCATTAAATTGAGAACTTTCTTTGTAATCTTGTTTTAAAAATTCATTTATTCTAGGACCATGTTGCATAATTTTACGACCAGCTCCAATAGTCATGTGGCCTATTTCACTATTACCAAATTCACCTTCATTTAAACCAACATATTCTTCTGAGGCATATAAAGTAGTATGGGGATAATTATCCCATATACGGTCAAAATTTTTTGTGTTAGCCATTTTAATAGCATTACCATATTCTTCTTCTCGATAACCAAAACCATCTAAAATAACTGTTAGTATTTTTCGCATAATTTATCACTCTTGTTATATAATATATCATATTTTTAAAGAAAAAACTATAAAAAAAGAGCAATGTTAATTTAAATATGAAGTGCAACACTTCAGTATTGAAAAAAACATATGAATAATCTATAATATCTTTTCGCTGA
>CANROL010000086.1 GCA_947632255.1 uncultured Bacilli bacterium | reverse complement strand
AGATGTAGCAATAGATGAATTAGTACGAAAAGTAGAAAAAGCCTTTAAAGAAACTAATATTAAACGTTTAGTTGTGGCTGGTGGTGTATCTGCCAATAATTATTTAAAAGAAGAAATGCAAAAATTATGTACTAAATATGATGCCGAACTATTTATACCTCGTCTTCTTTATTGTACTGATAATGCGGCCATGATTGGAGCGGCCGCTTATCCTTTATATTTAAAAAAAGAATTTAGTGATTATACTTTAAATGCTTCTAGTAATGGGGATTTATGTTAAAACAGTTATCGATTTCACATAAATATGTGAAACTAACAAAATTAAATTAAAATTAGAGGTGATAAATGTGGATATTAATAATATAGCTTTGGTTAGAGCAACTAATATTATTCCTTTTGATGGTATTATAAAACCAATTAGTAATGTTCCTTATTTGTGTAAAAATATAAGTGGTGAATTCTCGGCAGTAATAAGTGATTTATTAAGAGAATTAAAAATTATTGAACCAATGGATCCTACTAAAATGTTTGAAGAAGATTACTATGATAATATGGTTGCTAAAGCTGCTATAACTTTAAAACAATATTTGCCTTATGTTTCTGATTATAATTCTTGTATTTTGTTTTCTTTAAATGGAATTTGTCCTGATGATAATGAACATGGATTTGGGAATAATACATTTTCTAATAAAGTTTGTGGGATAATTGAACCACTTGTAAATCATATTGATAATGTTGTATCACTTGTCCCTACTGATACGGCTATTCAAGGTGATGTTTATTTATCACCAGAAGCCATTATTTTAATAGCTAAATCAAAATATTTAGAATTATCTGAACAAGAAAAAGAAAAATTAAATAATTTGAATTTACAAGTTAAGATATTTGAAGGTAGTTTAAAAGAGGCAATAACTAATGAACTTAAAAACAGCGGGAGATATATTCCAGAAGATTTAACTTTATCACGAAAATATGGTGGTTTTATGCCTTCAAATACAAGTGAAGAACAACTAAAACTTATAAGTAAAATTGCTCATGATTATAATAAAGCAGAAGTATTATATTATAATCTTTTAACTGGAAATAATGATGAAGTAGCTAAATTAGAAAGTGTTAAAGATGAAATAGATAAAGCTTGGAAAGTGCAAGACTATTATATATTAAATTTTTTAAATAAACTTTTAATTAATATGAATGCTCCAAGTAATTTAACAAATGATTTATCTACTAATTTACATAGTAGACCTTATATGGAAAAAATTAAAGAATTAATTAAAAATTATGGAATAGAAAATTATAAATTATTTGTTGATGCCTATAATGCTTATTTAAAAAAACTACAATTAGAGATGACTTTACCTACTCCCAATGATATCATTAATGTTGAAGAAAAGAGTTTTTCTTTAGGATGACAATTTTTAGAAGATAAAACTAATGGACTTATATTTAAAATCGGGATTTATAAATCGAGAAAATGCTTATTAAATATTGCATTTTCTTTTTATTTATGGTATTATCATTACTAGCAAATTTATATTTGCATATAGTTTAGTGGGAGGGAATCTGGATTTGCCCTAGACCACTACACTCGAAAAACTTTGAAATTAGGAGGTGTTTTCGTGGCAAAAGAAGTCGTAAAGAAAATTAAACTACAAATTGAAGCTGGAAAAGCTAATCCTGCTCCACCAGTTGGTACAGTATTAGGTCCTGCCGGAGTCAATTTACAAGAATTTTGTACTAAATTTAATGAAGCAACTCGTGATAAAATGGGTGATGTAGTTCCTTGTGAAATCACTGTTTATGATGATAGAAGTTTTGACTTTGTTTTAAAAACTCCACCAGCTGGTTTCTTAATTAAGAAAGCCGCTAAAATAAGTAAGGGTTCATCTAAAGGAGCTAATGAAGTTGTTGCAACTATTTCTAAAGAAGATTTAAGAAAAATTGCTGAAACTAAATTACCTGATTTAAATGCTTATGATGTAGAAGCTGCAATGAACATTATTGAAGGTACAGCAAGAAATATGGGCGTTGCCGTTAAAGGTGTAAATGACCAAGAATTAGCCGCTCAAGCTGAAGAAGCTCGTAAAGAAGAAGCAGAACAAGCTAAACGTGATGCTGAACTTGCCCAAATGGAAGCCGAAGCTAAAGAATTTAGTGCCGAAGTACCTGTAATTGGTGCTGAAGAACAAGCTGAAGAAACTGAACAAGCTGAAGAAAATTAATAAATAAAAAAAAGAAATCCTAAAAAACCACAGATAGGAGGGAATAATTTTGAGTAAACACGGAAAGAAATATGTGGAAGCATCTAAAAAAATTGAAGCTAACAAATTATATAGTGTTGATGAAGCTGTAAAATTAGTTAAAGAAACTAGTGTTACAAAATTTGATAGTACGATTGAAGTTGCTATTAGATTAAATATTGATGCGAAGAAAACTGATCAAAATTTAAGAGGAAGTTTTGTCTTACCTCATGGAACTGGTAAAACTAAAAAGGTTTTAGTTATTGCTAAAGGTGAAGCTGCTAATAAAGCTCGTGAAGCTGGAGCAACTTATGTTGGCGATAAAGACATGTTAGAAAAAATTGAAAAAGAAAACTGGTTTGATTTTGATGTTATTGTTGCAACACCTGATATGATGCCTGAATTAGGTAAAATTGGTAAAATTTTAGGTCCAAAAGGTTTAATGCCTAACCCTAAAACTGGTACTGTAACTAATGATGTTGAAAAAGCTGTTAATGATATCAATAAAGGTATGGTTGCTTATAAAAATGATTCATTTGGTAATGTTCATACTATTATTGGTAAAGCTTCATTTGATGCAAGTAAATTAAAAGATAATTTAGTTTATGTAGTATCAACTATTGCTAAAGCTAAACCAGCTAGTGTTAAAGGTGTTTTTATAAATAGTATAACTCTTACTAGTACTATGGGTCCTGGTATTAAGTTAGATAAAAATTCTTTTGACATTTAAGATATTTTATAATATAATAATATTGTTAAAAAAGCGAACCAAAGACAGTAGGGAGTAATACTTTAATAATCCTACCGAGGGGAGAAGATTCTTTTTGCTTCCCTTAAAGGAAGCTTTTTTAAATAAATTAACAAGGAGGAGAATATGGCAAGTAGCAAAATATTAGACACTAAAAAAGCTATTGTTAGTGAAATTACTGATAAATTAAAAAATAGTGAATCTGTTATTTTATTTGAATATCAAGGTCTAACAGTTAGTGAAGTAAGTGAACTAAGAAAAGCCTTAAGAGAAGCCGATGCTGAAGTTAAAGTATATAAAAATACGCTTTTTAAAAGAGCATTAGATGATATGAATCTTAATTTAGATGGTTTCTTAGAAGGACCAAACGCAATTATGTTTGGTAAAAAATTACTTGAACCAATTAAAGTTATTTCTGAATTTGCTAAAAACCATGATAAAATGCAAATTAGAATTGGTATTTTAAATGGTGAAAAAGCTGAATTATCCGTTATTAATGAATATGCCTCTATTCCATCTTACGAAGGATTACTTACAATGCTTGCAGCGGGTATGATGGAACATGTCAGAAATTTAGCAATTGGTTTAAACTTATATGCCGAAAAATTAGAAAATTAGAAAGGAATGATTTAAAATGGCAAAAATAACAAAAGAAGATTTTATTAATTCATTAAAAGAAATGACTATTCTTGAAGTAAAAGAATTAGTTGACGCAATGAAAGAAGAATTTGGAGTAGATCCAAGTGCAGTCGCTGTTGCAGCTGCTCCTCAAGCTAGTGCAGAAGATGCTGGACCATCTACTAAAACAGTAGTTCTTAAGAGTGCTGGTGGTAACAAAATTGCTGTTATCAAAATAATTAAAGAAGTTACTGGTTTAGGTTTAGTTGAAGCTAAAGCTATCGCTGATAATGGTGGTAACTTAAAAGAAAATATTCCATCTGAAGAAGCTGAAGCTCTAAAAGCTCAATTAGAAGAAGCTGGCGCAGAAGTAGAATTAGCTTAATTTCTTAAGACATCAAAAAATGGTGTCTTTTTTCTTGCAATTTAAAAGCATGAAATGTATAATTATAATAGGTGAAGAAAATGAGTAAAGTAATGAATGTATTAAAATATGTCATATTAGGTTTAGTTATTGCTTGGATTATATTATTTTTTATAGATTATATTCGGGCTAGACAATCTAAAAATTTATTATTTTGTATTTATGAAAATACTAATAAATATGATGATGGCACAGTATATTCTTGTACTGGCTTAGGTTATAAGTTATATCGTTATAATCGTACTAGTATTAATAGAACAATTGAATTTGGTCCATTTTTTATAAAAGAAAAAACTAATTAAATATTTCTTGCTAAATTATTAATTAAAAGATATAATTAAATATAGGTGGTTTTAATGTTAAATAAAAAAGGTTGGGGTTTAGTAGAAATGCTTGTTCTTACAGGTGTTTTAGCAATATTTTTATTCATAGCAATATTTCTAATTTATAATGCTTATCGTAATTTAGATACTAGCATTAGTAATAATTATTATCATGATTTAGAAAATAAATTAGAAGAACAAGCCGCGATATATTTAGATAAATATTATGATGAAGATTTAACTAGTGATTATGTTACTATAACTCGTAATGTTTTAAAAGTATATGATTTAGATGTAACTTTAAGTGATCCAAGTGGCAAAGCATGTGATGGCTATATAAAAGCTAATAAAACAAAAGGAGTTATAAATATTGATGGCTATATTAAATGTGCCAATTATACAACAACAAATTATTAAGGTGGTACTATGAACAAAACTAAAATATTATTTACATTATGGTTTATTATTGTGGTTATGATACTAGGTTTATTAACAACTATTGGTTTTATGTACAAAAAATTAGATAAAGAATATCAAAAGTTAGAAACCAAATTACTTACCAGTGGGGAAAATTATTCTAATGCTAATTCTTATTATCCTGAAGATAACTTAGAATTAATTATTACTAAAGATGAATTAGTCTCATCTAGTTATTTAGATGAATTAAAAGTTAAAAATGATGTCTGTGATGGTTATGTCTTAGTAACTAAAGAAGATGTTTATCACTATAAAGCTTATATTAAATGCAAAAATTATGAAACTGATGGCTATAAAGATAATATTAAATAATAAATAAGCCAAAATTTTAAATTTTAATTACTTTGAAAAAACTTTACAAACATATAAATAAAAAATACAGTAATATAAAAAAGTTGGTTTTTACACCAACTTTTATTCTGTTCTTAAAGCTTCCACTGGATCTTTTTTACTGGCCATTTTAGCTGGTCCTCTACCCGCAAAGACCGTAAGTAAAGTACTTAAGGCGATTAAAAGAATTGCACTTAATAATGGTAAATGTGCTATATTATCAAATG
>CANROL010000085.1 GCA_947632255.1 uncultured Bacilli bacterium | reverse complement strand
TTTTAAAAAAAGATCATTTTTTTAAATTAATTTGTTTAGTCAATTTTTAAAAAAATCTTTACAAAGGAAAAAATACAGATGCAATTAATATTGAAAAATTATAGTTATAAGTTTATAATTATAATAGGTGAGGAGTATGAAAAAGAAAGTAATATATTTATTACCTATTTTAATAATATTTGGGATAATAAGTTTAGTTTTTTTGAATAAAATAAATAATATTGATGCCAAAAGAGCTTATAATTATAAAGAAATTGAAGATAATAATGATGAGACTGAAACTTATGAATTATATGCAACAATAAGTGATAATCAAAAGTTTAATTATGCTGAATTTACTTTAGATTTAAATGATACTCATAATTTAAGTGAAAGAGAAAAAGGGATAAATTTACAATTAGTAGAAATTGAGCCTTTATTAGATTTTCAAATTGTAAAAGATGATCGAGAAAATTTAGAATTTTCTTTAGCATCAAATACAATATATACATCTAATGAAGAAAAAGAAGTTTCTTTTGCAAGAGTTGTAGTAAAAAAAATAGATCCTAAAGGTTTAGAATGTAGGTTTGCTTATATTCCTCATAGTTTTTATGAAACTCCTGTAAATAATTTTGATATTGTAAAAAAAGCTATGAAAGATGGGGAAGAAATAACTGAAATATATCCGGGGGATGAATTTGATTATAATTTAATTATTACTGGTAATAATACAATTAAAACTAATGAATTAATTATTACAGATACCATACCAGATGATTTAATTATTTTAGATTATGGTAATGCTTCTATAGATGGACAAAAGTTAACTTGGAATTTAGGGGCTATTGAAAAAGGAAGTTATAATAAAACTTTAACTGTTAAAGTTAAAGCTAAAGAAAATACAGAAGCTACATCAATTAAAAATACAGCTTATTTAAAAGCTGGGGATACAGAAGATTCAGATGATGCTACAGTTAAAGTATTACATCCTAAAATAACTATTACCAAACAAGCTAGTAAAAAACAAGTTAATATAGGGGATGAGATATATTATGATTTAGTAGTTAAAAATATTGGAACAGGAATAGCTACTAATGTTAAAGTAACAGATACATATGAAACTAAATATTTAGAATATTTAAGAGTTGATGATAATTTAAATATAGAACAAAATATAAATGGTAATAATACTAATTTAAGTTTTGTAATAGATTCTTTAAAACAAAATGAAACTAAAACTATTAGATTATATTTTAAAGTTAAAAATGATTTTGATGAAAATATTATTCCTAATATAGCTAAAGCTACTTATAAAGAACAAAATGAAGAAGATAATGAAGAAGTAGAAGTTTTAAGACCAGATTTAACTATTGAAAAAACAGTTAGTAAAGATGTTGTTAAAAGAGGGGAAGTATTTACTTATAATATTAAAATTACTAATATAGGAAATGGTATAGCAAGAAATGTTAGAGTAAGTGATAATATTAATTCTTATTTAGAAATATTAGGGGCTAGTGAAGGCACTTATGAAGATAATAATTATCAAGTATTATATGAAATATTAGGACCAAAAGAAAGTAAAAGTATTACTTTAACTGTAAGAGTAAAAGAAGAAGCACCTTTAGGAGTTATTAATAATGTTGCAAAAGTTAAAAGTGATGAAATACCTGAGAAAGAAGACAATACTGATATTACTGTAACAGATTCTAAAATAACTATTACAAAAACTACTAATAAAAGTGTTTTAAAACCAGAAGAAGAATTTATTTATACATTAACTGTTAAAAATATTGGGGATGCTCCAACAGGTAGAATTACCGTTACAGATGTAATAAATAGTAATTTAGAGATATTAGATAGTGATGGTGCTAGTAGAAATGGGCAAACTTTAACATGGATTATTGATAAATTAGATATTAACGCTAGTAAAAGTTATAATATTAAAGTTAAAGTTAAAAAAGATACACCAGATATGATAATACCTAATATTGCTAAAGCACAAGAAGAAAATAAAGATGAAGTAGAAAGTAATGTCGATGTAAATGTTAAAAGTCCTAAGTTAGAACTTAAAAAAGAAGTTATTAATACATTAAATAATAATTATGTTACTAAAAAAGAAGAATATGCTTATAAAATAACTGTTACTAATAAAGGAACTATTGCTAGTGATAAAATAACTATTACTGATACAATAGATAATAGACTTACTATTATAGATACTAATGGAGGTAGTAAGAATAATAATACGATTACTTGGATAATTGATTCTTTAGCTGTAGGGGAAAGTAAAAGCTTTGTGGTTAAAGTTAAAGTAAATGATAATGTTTTAGATGGAACTATTATTAATAATAAAGCTGTTTTAACTCATAAAGATGAAAAATTAGAAGATGAAGTAGATGTTGAAGTAATAGATGATGAATTATATATTATAAAAGAAGCTAGTAAAGATAAAGTTCAAGTAAATGAAGAATTTAGTTATACTATAAAAATAGGTAATCGAGGTAATAAAGAAGCTTTAAATATTAATATTAAAGATAATATTCCTAATAACTTAGAAGTTATTAGTTATAATATTACGAAAGGTAATATTAATATAGATAATAATATATTAAATGCTAATATTAATTCTTTAAGTAAGAATGAAGAAGTTATTATTACATTAAATGTTAAAGTATTAAATGGTAAGAAAGATGATGTTATTCATAATACAGCAATATTAAGTTATGATGATAAAACATTAGAAGATAGTAGTGATGTAGTAATAATTGATACTGATATTGTAGTAACTAAAGATAGTAGTGTTTTAAAAACATATAATAATTATGAATATTATTATACAATTACAGTTAGTAATAAAGGTAATGTTGATGCTAAAAATTTAGAAGTTATAGATACATATGATGAAGAACTTACTATTATAGATGCTAATGGAGGTATTATTAGTAATAATACTATTAAATGGGTTATTGATATATTAAGAGTAAATGAAGCTAAAACATTTATTATTAAAGTTAAAACTACTAATGCTTTAAATAATGATGAAGTATTAAATAAAGTAGTGGTACATGAAGAAGGTAAACCAGATAAAAGTGATGAAGTAAAAGTTATAGTAGAAGATATTAATTTTAGTATTAGAAAAGAAGTTAATAAAGATAAAGTATATAAAGGGGAAGAATTTACTTATACAATTATAGTTAAAAATGAAAGTAATATGGATGTAGATAATGTAACTATAAGTGATCAAATAGATAGTAATTTAATTATAGTTAAAAGTGATGCCGTAAATAATGATGGAATACTTACTTGGACAGATAATTTTAAAGCTTTAGAAGAAAAGAAATATACAATTGTAGTTACTACTAAAAAAGATATAGATGTAAATCAAGTATATAATAAAGCTTTACTTACTTATTTAGATAAATATGTAGATAGTAATGAAGTTATTGTTACTTTAGAAGAATTAGAAAGCCCACAGACAGGGAGTTATATTAATTATTTATTTATAGGCTTAAGTATTTTAATATTAATATTTATTTATATAAAAATACAAAAGAAAAATAAATTTTATAAGATTTAATCTATTTTTCCTAATAAATAATCAGCTGATATATGATATTTTTTACATATAGTATAAAGAAATGATGTAGTTATTAAATATTTTCCTTTTTCATAGTTACATATTACAGGATGAACAGTATTTAATATTTGAGCAAGTTTTTCTTGAGTTAATTTATTTTTCTTACGAAATTCTTTTAATCTTTGACCAAAGATATGATTATCAATATCTTTGGTTTTTATATTATTTTCTTTATTATTACTTAAGCCTAATAAATAATCTATAGATAAATGATAATAATTACTTAATGTATTTAAATGTTTTAAAGGAATAGTATCATATTCATTTTCATAATGATTATATGTTACTCTATCTATATTTAATATATTAGCTATATCTTGTTGAGTTAAATTATATTTATTTCTTAATTCTATTAATTTTTTACTATAATTCATTAGTATTGTCACCATAGTAATTTTCTCATTATTTAAACTTATGCTTAATAAATAGTTCGAAATAACTACATTTCTGTTGACTTTTAATATTTCATATTTTATAATTTTTATATAAAGTAGATAATTTATAATAGAAAGAGGTATAGAAATGAAGAATAAGTATTTATATATTATAGTTGGTGTATTACTATTAGGAATAACTACTTTAGGTATAACTTTTGGTTATTTATCAGCATCTAAAAAGCAAGAATTAGCAAATTCATTTACAGTAGGATGCTTAAACATAGAAATACAAAATGAAGGTAGTGCTATAGATATACCTAATGCTGTAGCGGTAACAGATGTAAAAGGATTAGATCAAGATGGCTATACCTTTACGATTCATAATACATGTAATAAAGATAGTTATTATCAAATTAATTTAGAAGAATTAAGTGATCCAAGTTTAAATACAACATTAAATGCTAATCATTTAAGAGTAGCCTTATCAAGTGATACATTTGATAATATCATAACTAATTTAGGTGAAAATACTGAAGTAACTGCTAAAATAAAAGGTGCTTATAAAGCTTATAATTTATATAATGGTTCTATAGAAGCAAACTCTACAAAATCATTTGTTTTAAAAGAATGGATAGAATATAATACAACTAAAGAAGAAGGAACAAATAAACAAATTAAAACAAAAATAAATGTAACAGTAGGAGATAATATAAATAATATAGATAATATAACAGAGATAAAATTTGATAAAACAACAGGTAAAATTACAGGAACAATAACAAGTAATATAAAATATTGTACAACCGAAGATAATAAATGTATTCCAGAAACAAGCATAAATGCTACAAATAAACAAATAACGGTTGATTTAAGTAGTACAATAACTAAAATTATTACAACAACATTAGGCAATTTAGAAGTACATGTAAATTCAAAACAAATAATATGTACAAGCATTAATGGAAGCAAAGAAATATGTAGTAATCCAATAAATGTCGAAGCCACTCATTTTGATGGAACAAGTTGTATAGATACAGATTGTACCTATCAAGAAAACGGAATATATGAAGCCGAGGATGAAAATGGAACAACAAGTTATTATTTTAGAGGGACAGTTGAAAATAATTATGTCAAATTTGGAAAAGATAAAAATAATGCAGATATCTGGTGGCGAATAATACGAATAAATGGTGATGGAAGTATAAGAATGATATATGCAGGAACATCAACAACTACTAATGCACCAGCTCAAACAGGAGCAGGAACAATGATAGGAAGTTATAAATTTAATAATTCATCTAATCAAGCAGAATATGTGGGATATCAATATACATATACACTAGATGCACCAGTAAGAAATGGACATATAACAGATAGTAATGCCAAAATAGAATTAGAAAAATGGTTTGCAAATAATTTATTAGAAGAATATGAAGAAGGATATATAGATAAAAATGCAGGATTTTGTGGTGATAGAACAGCATATGATTATACAACAAAAGTAAGAAATGAT
>CANROL010000084.1 GCA_947632255.1 uncultured Bacilli bacterium | reverse complement strand
GAAGTAAGTATAGCTATCATGGATGCTTTTGTTTTGGCAAGACACTTAATATTAAATAATGAAAAGTTATTTAATAATTTATTAAATATCAATAATAGATTAGATAATTATGAAAATAAATTAATAGAACATGATAATAATTTTGATAAAATATTTAAATTATTAGAAAATAAACCAGAAAAAGAAATAATTTTTTATGATGGTGAGATTTTTGATGCTTATGCCAAAATCATGGAATTATTTAAATTAGCTAAAAAAGAATTAATAGTAATAGATAATTATGCTGATTTAAGTTTTTTAGAAATGATTAAGAATTTAAATATTAAAGTAATATTAATAACTAAAGAAAAAAGTTTATTAAAAGATATTGATATTAATAAATATAACGAAGAATATCATAATTTAACTATCATAAGAAATAATACTTTTCATGATAGATTTATTATAATCGATGAAAATATAATATTCCACTGTGGAGCATCTTTAAATAAAGCTGGTTCTAAAACTTTTGCCATAAATAAAATAGAAGAAAAAGAATTAAAAACATTATTAATAACTAATATTTTAAAAAAAGTATTTGAATAAATAACCATTCAAAAATAATATTAAATTAAAATTAATGAAAAAGGTATATATCTTCAAGGTTCCAATTTGGAACCTTGAACATGTTTTAAGAGACAAGAAATAATTAGTTAAAATTCTATTTTAAAAATTAATATTATTAAATTAAAAAAGGTTATAAAAGTTCAAAAAATATTTTTTAGTATTAAAATTATTTTCAATAATACAAAATAAAAAGCTAGAGGTTGAAAACTTTGAAATCAAGATTAATATATTTTAGAAAAACAAGTACATTAAGTATTTAGCAAACTTAAAAAATTTTATTCTAAGGTCGCAATTTGCGACCATAAAAGAAAAAAACTACAAATAAATGCAGTTTAAAGTATCAAGTTGAGAGTTATAGCTAATAATACACCTACAATAGATGGAATAACAAAACTTAAAAAAGTATAATACTTACTATTAGTTTCTTTTTTTATTGTTAGTAAAGTTGTTGAACATGGAAAATGAAACATCATTAACATCAAAAAACATAAAGCCGTTTTAATAGTCCAACCATTACTTACTAAAATATTATACAAAAATTGATTATTTTCTAAATTAATTAATGTTGCCGAATTAAGATAGAGCATTAACATCGCCGGTATAACTATTTCATTCGCTGGAAATCCCATTAAAATTGCTAGAATAACTACTCCATCTACTCCAAGTAATAAACCAATTGGTTCTAAAAAATTTATTAAATAACTTGCTAAAGAACCATTATTTATTTTAATGTTAGCAATAAGCCAAATAACCACACCCGCGGGCATGGCTACTTTAACTGCCCGACCTAAAACAAAGATAGCTCTGTTTTTAATACTATAAATTAAAGTATCCCATATTTTAGGCATTCGATAAGGTGGCAACTCTAAAGTAAAACTTGAAGCTTCCCCTTTTAAAATTGTTTTTGCTAAAATAAAACTAACTATAAAAGTAATTAATATACCTAGAGCAATAAATCCCGTTAAAATTAAAGCACTAACTATACTACTAAACCTTGCGTTTAAACTTGTCATAAAAATTGATATTATAGCAATTATTGTTGGGAACTTACCATTACAAGGCATAAAAACATTAGTTAAGATAGCAATTAATCTTTCTCTTTTAGAATCAATTATTCTAGCTCCAGTTACCCCTACGGCATTACAACCAATTCCCATACACATTGTAAGAGATTGCTTCCCACAAGCCTCACATTTACTAAAAGCTTTATCCATATTAAAAGCAATTCGAGGTAAGACACCTAAATCTTCTAAAAAAGAAAATATAGGGAAAAAAATCATCATAGGAGGTAGCATTACAGATACTACCCAATATAAAGTTTTATATACCCCATCAACTAACAAATGAATTATAACACTAGGCAAATGAATAAATTCCAAAATATTAATTAATTTACTTTCCAAAGATGCAAAAAATTTAAATAATAAATCAGATGGATAATTAGCTCCCACAATAGTAATATAAAAAACTACTAAAAGCATAAGAAGCATAATTGGTATACCCCAAATTTTACTTGTTAATATTCTATCTATTTTTCTCTCTGTTTTATTTTGTTTTGTCTTTTTTACGACATTTTTTAAGATATTTTTCCCTAATTTATTAATTCTTCCTACTATTTCTAAACTAACATCAACATTTTGTAAGTTATTTTTAGCTTCCATTAAATGTGAAGCCCCAGTTAAATAACCATTTTGATTAATCTTATTATTATAATGTTCATTATTTTCCAATAATCTTAAAGATAACCATTTATTATTTTTATTAGTTTCTTTTAAATCTAAACAAGCCAGTTCTATTTCTTTATTTAAAATTCCATAGTTAATATCTAAATAATCTTTTACTTGCACTTCCCTTATAGCATCTAATATTTTATCTAAACCAACTTTATCTCTAGCCATCGTTGGAACTACTTTAATACCTAATCTTTTTTCTAACAAATCAAGATCAATTTCCAATTCTTTTTTTATCGCTTCATCCATTAAGTTTACAACCATGACTACTTTATGACATATTTCTTCAGTTTGTAAAACTAAATTTAGTCCTTTTTCCAAACTTGTTGCATCACAAACAACAACAGCCACATCAAAATCCCCATCAAAAATATAATCGGTTGCAATCATTTCTTCTTTTGATTTTGAAATTAATGAATAAGTCCCAGGCAAATCCACAAATTCAAAAACTTCATTTTTATAATTACATAGCCCTTTTGTATAAGAAACCGTTTTACCTGCCCAATTACCTGTATGTTCATGATTTTTAGTTAAATTGTTATAAATTGTCGATTTTCCTACATTGGGACTCCCAATTAAAGCTACTCTATACATAATTCAACCTCAACATTTTTAGCATCCTTACTTCTTAAGGCAATAACATTATTATTTATTAAATAAGCTTTAGGCTCTCTAAATGGACTAATTAACACGCATTTTGTTATCTCCCCTGGAATAAATCCTAAATCTAATAATCTTCTTTTTAATAATTCTAAACCCGATACTTTTTTTATTAATCCTTCTTCATTAAGTTTTAACATATCTAAAGTCATATTTTATACTCCTTTTAATATAATTTATTAGTTTCCTTAAACTAACAACTACTTTAATATATGACTAAACTGAAAGTATGTGATATTATGAATGAATATTATACTTTAACTAATTACTTACATCCCAAAGTTATAACTTATGCCATGGAAGATTATCTAGAAATGTTATATCGTTTAACTTTAAATAAAGAAAATATCACTATAACTAAATTAAGTAAACTTTTAAATGTTAAAAAATCATCCTGCAGTAAGATGATTTCTAAATTAGAAAATATAAACTTAGTATATAAAAATAATAATTTATTATTAACTAATAAAGGTTTAAAAATAGGTAAATATTTATATAAAAGACATAATATTTTAACTAATTTTTTAAAAAAAATTAATAATAAAGATTTTAAACTCGAACAAGTAGAAAAAATAGAACACTTTATAGATCCTATAACTTTAAAAAATATAAGTAAATTTAAAATATAGTTATTTATTAATTAAATTAATTAAAATAGGAGCTAAAATAATTAAAAACATAATTGGCAAGAAAAATAAAACACTTATAACACTTATTTTAGTAGGTAATTTAGCTATTTCCCCTTTAGCTTCTAATAATTCTTTTTGTCTTAAAAAATCAATTTGATTATACATTGTATCTACTATACTATTACCATAAATATTACATTCAATCATATTTAAAATAGCATTACTAATGGCTTCACTTGGCATTCTCTTTTTCAAATCTTCTAAACTTTCATTTAAACTCTTTCCTAAATTAACTTCATTTAAAGCTTCTTTAAATTCTAAAGATACTTCTGAATCTATATTACTCGTAGAAAGTTCTAATGCATGCTTTAAACTTCTTCCATTCTCTAAAGTTAAAACTAATACTTCAAAGAAGAATAAAGCTTCTTTATCTAAAACTCTAATTCTTTTTTTAATAGGTCTATCAAGTACTAAATACTCACTACCAAAATAAAATACAACACTTAAAATAGGCGCCATAATATAACCATATTTAATAAATATTAAACTAAAAATAAAGATTATTATTGTTAAAATAAGTCTTATGGTTATAAAAGTTTCTAAATTAAATTTATTATTAATTCCTAATTTTTGTTTTTTTAACTTTAACTTAGTAATAGTTTTATTAGGATATATCTTATTTACTAAACTATCCATTAGAAATCAACCTCCAAAACTTTTTTAATAACAATTATATATAAAACATATAAAATAGTTATTAGTAATAATATCATTATTCCTAAAGGATTATTAAATAAAGGATTAAAATAAGTAGGATTTAAAACAAAGATAATTAAAACAAAGATGATTGGTAAAGCTACTAACATTTTAAATACAAAACGACTAGAAGAAGTTAAACTTTCTAATTCATTTTTTAAATTCTTTTTAGCTAAAAAAGATTTTTCAATTAAAGAAAATACTTTAACAATATCCCCCCCTGTTTTATTAAGTAAAGTAAGAGAAGAAGTAATATATTTAGCATCTTCTAATTTAACTCGATCATAAAAACGTTTAAAAACCGTCTCTAAACTTAAACCATAAGACATATCTAAATATATTTTTTTAAATTCATCTTGAATAGGACCATCTAATTCTGTTTTAACAACTTCTATGGCTTGCATAATATTTCTACCACTTTTAAAAGCATTATTCATAATTACAATAGCTTTTAATAAATCATCTTCTACTTGTTTTCTTTTCTTATTATAACTTATATTTAAAAATAAATCCGGAATAAAGAAACTAATAATTAATATTAAAATCACTACCATAAAATTAATCGGTTGAAAAACTAAAGTAACAATACTAAGTATTAAAATACCCAAAGTTATTAAAAATTTAAAAGCAACATAATGAATACCTGATCTTTTATCTTTATCTTCATAAGTAATATATTTATTATATCTTTCCCCATATTTAGATAATACTACTGATTTATTTAATAATTTAGCAAATTTTTTAATAATTATTTGAAAGAATTTTATTATTTCATCAAATAAAGATTTTTCTTCTTCTTTTTTAGGATTTATAGTAAATTTAGCAATTCTATTTTCAATATTTATGGCATTAGAAAGTCGAAGTAAATAAATAATTACTCCACCTATAATTAAAATAATAAATATTTGTAATATTTTTATTCCCGCCATAATTTACTCCTATTCTTTAGTTTTTAATCCTTCATATTTTCCTTGATAATAATAAACTGGTTTTTTATCTTCATGTTCTTTTTCTATTTTTTCTTTTTTATTTTCCTTAGGATAAAACATATCATCAATATCTTTAATACCCCGGGCTTTTATTTTTTTATAAACTTTAGGAATTCCCTCATATAGAATAAATTCC
>CANROL010000083.1 GCA_947632255.1 uncultured Bacilli bacterium | reverse complement strand
AGAGAAATTCTTGATTTTTGTATAAATTAAAAACTTGCAAAACCTTTATTGGTTCGCAAGTTGTATTCAACTGGAGCAAGTAAGCAGACTCGAACTGCCGTCTCAACCTTGGCAAGGTCGCATACTAACCACTGTACTATACCTGCGTTCTAATTAATCTTATCAAAAAGTTAAAAAAAAATCAAGGATAAATTGCAAAAAAAAAGAATATATTATATAATTAGTTTGAAGAAGGTTAGATATGATAGCTAAAATAAAGATGTTTTTTAGAAAAATAAGAAAAAATATTGTGGAATATATAACAACTAATCGTTTATTTATATCTTATGTTATAATTGCTTTAATAGGGTTAGTTTTAGTAAGACATTTTACGATAAATAATGCTTTAAATTTTCAAACTTTTATTGTAGATTTAGCATTAGTTTTAATAATAGGTTCTTTAGGTTATTTAGTTAAGCCTAAAAAACAATTTAATTTCTTTTTTATAGTTTTAATTATTTTTACTATTATGGAAGTAGTTAATAGTATTTATTATAGTTTTTATTATTCATTTGCTTCTTTTGGGGAATTAGGGACTGCAAGTCAAACAAGAACCGTAATGGGTTCAATATTTGAAAAGATGGAATGGTATCAAATTATTTATATTATATTTCCAGTTATATTTTATTTAATACATAAAAAGATATCTCGTAAAAATTATTATAGTTATTTAAGTATAGTTGAAAAAGGAAAAAGAATGTGTGTCAATACTTTACTGGTTGGTTGTATATTACTTGCCTATACTTTTGTTACGGCAACAAAAACTGATTATTCAAGACTGGCTAAACAATGGGATAGGGTTAAAGTAGTAGAACGTTTTGGCTTAGTTTTATATCAAGGTAATGATTTAGTGCAAACTTTAACACCTAAAATAAATAAATTATTTGGTTATGAAAAATCAGTGCAATTATTTGATCAATATTATACAGATCCAGAGCGAAATGATTATCAAGGTAAAAATAAATATACTAATATTTTAAAAGATAAAAATATTATATTTATTCATATGGAAGGTATGGAAACATTTTTAATGGATGTTAATTTTAATGGAGTAGATGCTGTACCTAATATTAAAAAATTAGCTAGTGAAGGGATGTTTTTTGAAAATTTTTATCCCCAAATTAGTATAGGAACTTCTAGTGATACTGAGTTTACTTTACTTACTAGTTTACTTCCAGCCCAAATGGGAACCGTTTTTTCTCAATATTATGACCGAGATTATATAACTATTCCTAAATTATTAAAAGAAAAAGGTTATTATACATTTAGTATGCATGGTAATTTAAAAGCAATGTGGAATAGAGATGATGTACATCCTTCTTTAGGGTATGATGAAATGTATTTTAAGGAAAGATTTACTTTTAATGATGATTGTAAAGATCCTGATAATTTAGAATGTATTAATTTAGGAATAAGTGATAAATTATTTTTTGAACAAGCTATGCCAATGTTAGAAGAAATTGAAGAAACTAACGAAAAATATATGGGTACTATTATTACTTTATCTAACCATTCACCATTTAATGCGGGTAGTAAATATGGGGAATATGATATGTCATCAACATTTAATGAATGTAATGAAGATGGATGTAAGTTAGTAACGACCGATTATTTAAAAACTAATAAAACTGGTAGTGCGGTTGGTAATTACATTACGAGTGCTCATTATGCGGATGCGGCTTTAGGGGAATTCTTTGAATATATCAACAATAGTGATTATTTTAATGATACAGTCTTTGTTTTATACGGTGATCATGATGTTAAATTAACTCGTAATCAAAAGAATTATTTTTATAATTATGATTATAAAACAGGGGAATTAAAGAGTGAAGATGATCCAACATATATTGATTATGATTCCTATGACCATGAATTAAATAAAAGAACACCTTTAATAATTTGGACTAAAAATAAACAACTTCGAAGTAAACTTAATGGCACAGTTGATTATACAATGGGAATGTATGATGTTGCTCCAACTCTTGGTAATATGTTAGGTATAAAAAATGAATTTGCTTTAGGTCATGATATCTTTAATATTAAAAATGATAATTTTGTACCTTTTCCAAATGGTAATTTTGTAACTAATTTAATATATTATAATAATTCAACTGGTCAATCTAAGATAATTAAAGAAGGAGCAGAATTAACAAGTGATTATATTTCTAATTTAATTACCAAAACTGAAAATATATTAGAAGTATCTAATGGTATAATTGTTCATGATTTAATTAAAGCGGAAAAAGATAAAGTTTTAGCAATAAGAGAAAATGGGGAGGTTAAGTAATGCAAAAAAGATATAAAATCGGGTTAATTATAATTGTTATATTAATTATAGCTTTGGGAGGTTTAGGTTTATTTAAATATTATAAAAAAGAACCTAATACTATTAAAAATACCACAAGTATTATAAAAGATATTAAAGAATATGGTTATAGTTTAGATGATCGTGATACTAAATATATGGAAGAAGAATTTAATAATTTAAAAGATATTTTAAGTAAAGAAGAAATTGATTATCGAGAATATGCGAAAAGTATTGCTAAATTATTTATTATTGATTTTTATACTTTAAATAATAAAATTAATAAATATGATATTGGGGGAATAGAATATATATATCAAGATAAACAAGAAGATTTTAAAAATAAAGCTAGAGATACTATATATAATGATATTATAGATAATACTTATTTAGATAGAGTACAAGAATTACCGGAAGTAACAGAAGTAATTATTAATAATATAGAAGAAATATCCGTAGAATTAAATGATAATACTTATGAAGGTTATTTTATAACTTTAAATATTAATTATAAAAAAGATTTAGGTTATGATAATGAAGGAAGTATAACATTAATTAAAAATAATGATAAATTAGAAATTGTTAAATATGAACCAAGTATAAATAATTAGGAGGTTTATTAATTGAAGAAGTTTGATACAATAGATATATTTTTTATAGCAATTATAAGTACTTATTTTATTACTTTATTATGTATTGGTATAACTTTATTATGGATTAAATTAATGAAATATAGAGATAAGAAAGTTAAATTAAAAATTAATAAAGATAATAATATTAAAGATACTAATAAAGATAACAATAAGAAAATTAGTAAAGATAAAGTTAGTAAAGATAATAAGAAAAAAGTTAGTAAAAAGAGTAAATCTAAAAAGAAGAAGAAAAAGATTAATTTAAAAGAGATGGGACAAAATATAATTCATAAATTATTTATGAAAGAAGTACCTAAAAAGAATAATAAAAATAATAAGACTAAGGAAGTTAATAAAACTAATAATAAACAAAAAGTAAATAATAGGAAAACTGATAATAAAAAGAAAGTAGATAATAAATCAAATAATAAACCTAAGGTAAAGACTACAAGTAATAGTAATAACAAAAAGAAGTCTAGTAATAAAACTAGTAATAAGAGTAAAACTAATAAAAAAGTAACTGATAAAAAATAATTTAGAAGTTACTTTTTTTTGGGTTATTGTCTTAAGCACTAAAGGGCTATTTACATAGTATATTTTAGGAGGTAATGAAGAGTGTTATTTGAAGATAACAATTTTGATATTAATATGTCTTTATTAATGCCAGACATATTTACTAGAGAATCGAATATATTAGAACCTATGGAAGGCTTTTTAAAAGGGAATATGTTTCGTAATGAATATAAACCTTATAAAAATTTAACTTATTTTAAACTTAATCCTAAAACAGAACAAGAAAAAGCTTTGTATAAAATAATGGCTTTAGCTTTTGCCTTAAATGATTTAAATTTATATTTAGATTTACATCCAGATAATAAAGAAGCATTACAATTATTTAAGAAATATGCCGAAGAAAGAAGAGATTTAGTTAAAAATTATACTAAAATGTATGGGCCTTTAACTGTTACGAAAACAAGTGGAACTAAATTTGATTGGATTGATTCACCATGGCCATGGGATAATTTAGGAGGTAGTATGTATGTTTAAGTATGTAAAGCACACTAATTATCCAATAAATATCCGGAAAAAAGATTTAAAAATGGCTAAATATTTAATTACCCAATTTGGAGGAGCAAATGGCGAACTAGCCGCGGCTTTAAGATATTTTAGTCAAAAATTTAATATGCCAGATGATTATGGTAAAGCCCTACTAAATGACATTGCGACTGAAGAATTTCCACGTTTTTGTTATCAGTTAAAAGGCAACAATTCAACCTTTAATTTAAAATTATCTTTATAATAAAGCCCACCTTTGTCTTTTGTATATATAACTTTTTTTATAATGTGTCTTAATAATTCATTTTTTTGCTCTGGAGTTAAATCCTTATTATAAGTAGTTATTACTTCTTGCAATATAGGTATTGCTTTTTTTCTTTGATTTAATGCCTGTGTTTTATCTGATACTTTTGATAGCTCTATTTTTTGATTTTGTAGATTTTCTATCTGTTCATTAAGAGCGTTAGATCTTTTAATAAATAAATCTTGAGTATAAGCCCCAGTTTCAACTAATTCGCAAGCTTTTTCTAATTGAAGCTTAACTTTGTCTATTTCTTTATCTAGTATTTCTATTAAATCATTATTTGCTTTTGTTTCTTTTTTGACTTCTTCTTCATAGTTTTTGACATATCTAATAAAATCGTTTAATAATACTTTTAAAGCATTTAAAAGTCTATCTTCTACTAATTCTAAATCACTACCAACGCATTTACATCTTGGACGACTACATAAAAGCGTATCAGTATGAGGTGGAGTTATATCTTCTATAAATGTTGTTAAAGCATTGTCAAATTCTGTTGTTTCAATATTAAGTAATTCTTTTAATTCAAACCATTTATCTGCATATGGAATAGTAAATTTTTCTTCGTCTTTTGAAAACCAATGGGCTACAGCACTTTTTGATACTTTTAATTTTTTAGATATTTCACTTAAACTAAGATCTTTCTTATGTTCTCGTAAAAGTAATCTTAATTTGTTTTTGTCTATTTCATAAACCCGTTTTTTTGTAGGCTTTGCGTCTTTTCTCAAGTAGTACGGCCTTCTAGTCATATTATTACCACAGTAACCACATACAATTAAACCTAAAAGGGGGTTTTTTATTTCTTTTTCTTCAGGAACAGTTTTAACTCTGTTTTCACTAAATTTCCTCTCTATTTTTTCTTTTATATCTTGATTTAATATTGGTTCGTGTTTCCCTTTAACAATTAGAAAGTCATTGTTATTGGGACATTTTTTGACTAGTTGGCCGTTAACTAATGTTTTTACCATTTTTCTTCTATCCCATGTTAAATAACCATAAATAGGGTAGCTTTGTAATATATTTCGTATCATATTAGCAGACCACTCTTTAGACTTTCGAGGTGTTATTTTTAAATAATTCAGATAATGTGATATATTAGTAGATCGCATATCTTCTAATTCTATTTTAAGAATATCGCCAGGCTTAAATATATCATTTGGAATATGTATTTGCTTTTTTTCTATTTTTACTATTT
>CANROL010000082.1 GCA_947632255.1 uncultured Bacilli bacterium | reverse complement strand
GTTGTTGATAAAGATAATACTATTTCTAAATTATGGGCAGTTTTAATAGATAATGATGGTAATAAATTAGAAGAAGTTGAAGTAATAGATGGGAATGCTCAATTTTCTTATCAAAAATCTAATCATATTAAATTTAAAGTAAACATATATGCTGATTATAATTTAGGGGATAAAGATACTAAAGATAAAGAAATTGGAACCGCGGCAATTACAGTAAAATCTAATATTTATATTGCAAGTTCTAGTTTAGCTAAAGTATATCCTAAAAAAGAAGAAATAATGTATGTTAAATATGAAATATCTGTTCCTACTGACTATGGTAAAAAAGTTGGTAATTTAATCACCGCGATTACTATTAATGGGCTTAATTATACGGCAACTAGAAATACAGCGAATGGGGATAAAGCTACTTATACTGTATCATTTAAAGTACCAAATAAAGCTGGTATTTTAGAATTAGTTGCAAATAGAGTAATGTTTGCCGATGGTACTTATGTCTATGTTGAAGATAATATTTTAACTATTGATGTTTTAAAAGATGAAGCAAGAGTAGAAGATTTTAAAATAATTAATGAAGATTATCTTAATAATAAAATAACGGTTAACTTTAATTTAGTTGATCCAGATAATAGTTTCTTAAAGGGTAGTCTTACTTATCAAGAATTTAAGGAAGATATAAAAGTAGGAAATAATACAATAACTATTAATAATATAAATAAAGATACTTTAAATGATTTAATAATAACTGGGGATTTTGATTTAGATAGTAATATTATTTTAGAAGAAGATAATAAAAATATTATTAATAATAAAGAAATATTTAAATTAAATTATGCTTTATATGATTCTTTAGTATATAATAATATTAAAGTAACTAATTTAGAAGGAATAAGTAAGAATAATAATAATTATTTTGAAAAAGACGAAAAGATTAAGTTAAGATTTAATTTTAGTTTTGAAAATGAATATAATTTAACTATTGCTAAAGTTATAATTGATGATAAGATATATGAAGTTATTAAAGATAATAATTATTATTATGTAGAAATTGATGGAATTCATGAAGCTGGAATAAAGGAAATTAAGATAGATAGTATTATTTTAAATAATGGTAAAGTTATTAATTTAGATGATATTAAAACTAATATTGAAATACTAAAAGATAAATTAATTATAAGTGATTTAAAATATGAAGTATTAGAAGATCAAATTAAAGTATATTTAAACTTTAATGATATAGATGATACTTTAATAAATAATATAATGGTAGATATTACAAGAGATAATTCTAATATTACAAATAAATATACTTTTAAAGATAATATGATTACTTTTAATAGAGTTGAAGGTATTATGCGTTATTATGTAAAAGTAATAGCTAGTTATGATTTAGATAGTAATAAAAATGATAATATTAATAAATATGAAGATATAGTAGTATATGAAGATGTGATATCTTTAGATGAAAAATATTTAGAATTAAAAGATATTACTGATACTGTTTTATATCATAATATAGATGGAATTGCTAATATAGTTAAAAGTATTTCTAAAGAAGAATTAGAAGATAATATCGGTGAATATTTTGTTAAAATAGCTAGTAGTACAATGCCAGATATATATAGTAAGATAAAAGAAGTAGTTATAGAAGATAATCATTTGATATTAGTTTTAGATTATAAATATGCAATATCAAAAGAAAATAATAAAGTAGAAAATTTAAGAGTAGATTTTGGATTAATAGATAATAATTTAGCTAGTAATACAAATAGACCACAGACTTTCACAGAATTTATTCAAGCTTTAAAGGATAATCCAGATGGGGATTTTGTGTTAGAACATGATTTTGATGCGAGAGATTTAGATGTTAATACACCATCTTTAACGGAAATAGATTTTACGGGAACTTTAGATGGACAAGGATATTCAATTAAAAATTTAAATAAAGCTTTATTTAAGAGTTTAAGTGGGGCGGAAATTAAAAATATTAAATTTCAAAATGTCGTATTAAATCAAGGTAGTCATGGAATATTTGGTTCTTTAGCAACAGATACAAAAATAAGTCAAATATTAATTACTGGGCTTGAGAAAAACGGTACTGAAGCAACAACGGGAGCAATCGTAGGAAGCCTTAAAAATTCTACAATAGATCAAGTTGGGGTTACCGGTTTAATCTTCAATAATGGAACATATGACTCTAATATTGGTGGTATTGCCGGAAGTGTTAATAATAATTCTGTCGTTAGTAATTGTTATGTTATGGGAACATTTACTTCAGGATATCAACATCTAGGAGGAATTGCTGGTAATCTTGATAAAACATCGACGATTAAGAATTGTTATACTAAAGCCACTTTAAATAATGCTTTTGGTTATGCTAATTATCGAAATACAGGAGGAATTGCTGGTTCTTTAAATGGAATATTAATTAATAATGTATCTTTAGCAACTGGGGAATATGGTTATAAAATTGGACAAGTTTATACATCAAATGATAATAGTCTAAATAATTATCAATTAGAAGAATCTAATTTTACAACTAATGAAGGCGATGCTTTTAATAATATTAAAATGGATGATATTAATAGTGATTTCTTTAGTAATAAAGCTTTATTTGATAAAGATATATGGAATTTAAAAGATATAAGTTATAATAATTTACCTACTTTAAATATTGAAGGATTTAAATTACCTAATATAGAAGATAATCCTTTGTATAATAAAAATAAAAATATTTTATATCAAAATTTATATTTATTAATGCCTTTTTATGAAAAAGAAGTTATTTTAAAAGAAGCAGATAAAATAGATGAAGATAATATCTTAAATAAAGAAATAATTAAACATATTATTCCTTTAGATAAAGATGGAGGTTTAGTTACGTATTTAACTAATAAAGATTATCATAAAATAGCTAAAATTAAAGTAATATTCAATAATGGGGATGATATATCATATAATGTTGTATTTGATAAATTATATGATATGGTTGTGGCTTATCAAATAAAAGAATTAAATATAAGTTATACTTATAATCATTATATGATGGTGGAAGATGCTAGTTTAGTTACTAATTTAGTAAATTATTTAAGTAATTTAGATTATACTAAAGATTTAGATCCTTTAACTAAACTTGATGATTCACGTTTATATAGAGATTATTATAATGAAGTAACTAAATTAGAATTAAAAGAATTTGTTTTAAAATATTTAGGAAATAGTAATTATACTATTACTAATGAAATGGATGCTATTAATAAATATATAGAAAAAGAATTAATTAGTAATGATACTTTAAAAAGAGCTTTATATGTATATAATTACTTTAATAGATGGTATAAAGTAGATATAGATGGAGTTATGTTAAATGATTTAGTTTTATTTAAAGGGGAAGGATTTAATAAAATATTAAATATTGATGATATAACGAATATATTCTTCCAAAATGAAACTAATTTTGCAACAAGTGAGACTAATAATGTTTATAATAAAGCTTTAGCTAAATATACTAATATTAAAGATATTCCTAATTTAATTGAATATTATTTAAAATATTTAAGTGATATGGATCCAGATACATGGTTTAAAAATACTTTTAAAGGATATTTAAAAGAAATTGCAATAGATGGTAGAAGTGATATTACTTATAGTGCATGGAGTCATATTAAAACAACATGGCAAAATTATGCTTTAGTAATACTTACTTTACCAGAGAGATCAACTTATATAATATCTAGTCCAACTCAATATTTAATTGGTTCTATTAGAACATATATTATTGATCCTTTTGATGAAGGACAATTTGAAACATTTAAAAATCAAGTAGAAGAATATGCTATAAAAATTAAAACATATTATACAACTGCTTCCAAAATAATAGAAGATGCAATTTATTTTAATAATATTCATAATGTTCAAATTGATCATCGATTTACAAAAGATGCCAATGGTAATTCTGTTTATGAAAGTCCATATGTAACTGAAGAAGGATTCCATAAGAATTTTCAAGAAGCTTTAAATCAATGGCAAGATATGAATGGAACCGCGGCAGGAGCAAATGGCTCACAAGTAAAATATAATGCTTATTCAGCTTTAACAGCTTATGGGACATGGTCACATGAAAGCGCGCATAATCAAGATGCTCGATTATTCTTAAAAAATAATGGCCGCAGATGGGATGCTGGAGGCGAAGATTATGCGGATGGTAACTTATCGCAAAGATGGACTGATGGCGAAATTAACATGAATTTATCTTTAAGATTTAACGAAAATGATTATATGAGTGCTAATTTAGTACCAGAAAGAATAGATTCACCTAAGAAAATTCAAGATTTTTATAGTAAGTTATTTGAAACATATTATATTTTAGATTATTTAGAAGCTAAAGCTTACTTACAACTTAATAAAGAAGATCAAGCTTTAATTACTTTCCAAGCTAATTATCCAGATATAGATAATGCTGATCAAAAACTTAAATATAAGAAAACTCAATATAGTCGTTTAAGTTTAGAAGAATTTAATAAATTAAGTATTACTAAATTAGAAGATTTATATGATAATAGATTAGTTTTATATCCAGGAATGCCTGCATCTGGAACCACTTTTGGCGATAATAAATATGGAGCTGAGAAGATTTATAAAACTAGATGGTATCATCCACATAATGACTATGGTCGACCTGATTCTTATAGTTTAAAAATATTTGCTTATGAAATGCTTGGTTATGCTGGGTATGATGATGGTTATATTGCTTATTATAGTAATATTAATAAGAATACAGATGGTTCGAAAACAGATTTAGAGGCTTTAAGAACAATAACTAAAAATCCGGATATAACATTTAAAGATTACCGTATGGATAGATTTAAGAATGTTCAAGATAACTTAAAATATGTTCAATATATTGATGTTAATCAAGTAGTGGAAGACTTCTATTATGCTTTAATAAAAGATGCCGAAGCAGTTCGAGAAGCTGAAAAAACAGGGGATACTAATAAAATTAATAATGCACTTAATTTAGTTAATTCAACAGAAGTTAAAAGACAAGCTTATTATATGATAAAAAGAAGTACTAAAGATTTTGAAGGAGAAATATATGATACTTCTAATCCTCATGAAATAAAAGATTTTACAATAAGTAAATAAATTTAAAAAGTATTAATGCTAAATATTAATACTTTTTTTATGTTGTTCATATATTTTAATGGTGAAGATTATGAATTTTACAATGGCTTTAGTAGTATCAACGATTGCTGGTTTATCCACGGTGATAGGGGGATTAGTGATCTTTTTTAAATTTAAAGAAGAAAATATTAATAAGTTTATAGTTTGTGCTTTAGCTTTTTCTTTAGCAATTATGATTGGAATTAGTTTAACTGATTTAATACCGGATGCTACTTTTGTTTTATTAAAAGAAATGGGAGTAGGAGAGGGGATAGTTTATTCTTTTATTGCTTTAGTGGGGGGAATTATTTTAATTTTGTATTTAAATAAATTAATTGGGAAAGCAGAAGCTAAAAAATCTGATTTATATAAATTAGGATTACTTAATAT
>CANROL010000081.1 GCA_947632255.1 uncultured Bacilli bacterium | reverse complement strand
AAATATGGCTGTAGAATTAATAAGTGACATTACTAAACTACCTAAGCAAGAAATATTATCTTTAAAATGAAGAAAAAAATAACTTTGAAAAAATATAAGTTATTTTTTGTTGTTTAAATATCTAGCTAAATAAACACCAGATGCTGATGCCATCATTAGTCCTCTAGTTAGGCCTCCCCCATCGCCAATGGAGTAAAGATTTTTAATACTAGTTTCAAAGTTATTATTAATAGTTAATTTGTTACTATAAAATTTAATTTCAGGGCCATAAAGTAAATTATCAGGATTAGCAAAGCCTTCAATTACTTTATCTAGACTACGTATAAATTCTAGAATATCAGTCATGGTTCGATAACCTAAAGCATAAGTTATATCCCCAGCGACTGCGGTTTTTAAAGTAGGTTTCACACTGTTATGTTTTAATTCTTCAGGCCAAGTACGTTTGCCACGGTAAATATCCCCAAGACGTTGAACAACAATATTACCATCACCTAAAGAATTTAAATTTTTAGCCACATTACGACCATATTCAATAGGTTTATCAAAAGGATAATTGAAATGATGAGATACTAAAATTGCTAAATTAGTATTAGTACTTTTCTTTTCTTTATAAGAATGACCATTTACTAAGGTAATATTTTCATCATATACTTCACTAGCGACAAAACCACTGGGATTTTGGCAAAAAGTTCTTACTTTATCTTTAAATGGGGTAGGACGAGAAATAAATTTAGCTTCATACATGTATTTATTAACATCTTGCATTACTTTATCACTTAATTCATAACGAATACCAATATCGACAATACCAGATGTACGAGCAATATTATGTTTTAAACACATATCTGATAACCAATTAGCCCCTTTTCTACCAACACCAAGTATAACTACAGGAGCATAATAATCTGCATTTTCTCGGGTAATTAAATTAGTGGTATTTACCCCTTTTATAGTATTATCAGCAATAATTAAATCTGTAACACATGTATTAAATTTAATTTCAATATGATTATTTAATAAATATTGTTCTATTTTATAATATAGTTCATGAGATTTTTCGGTACCAATATGTCTTATAGGGATATTAACTAAAGAAATATTTTCTTTTTGAGCTTTAGTCATAATTTTTAGAACTTCATCTTTATAGTCAACGCCTTCTAAGTGTTTATCGGCTCCAAAAGAAACATAGATATCATCAACATAATCAATTAATTCTTTAGTTTTAGGAACACCTATATATTTATGAATATCCCCACCAACATGAAGATCATCATCTTTTTTATCATATAATGAGAGTTTACCATCAGAAAAAGCACCAGCACCGGAAAAACCACAGGTAATGTTACATTTAGGACATTTGATACATTTACCTACTTCATTAATTGGACAATGTCTTTTTTCTACTTCTTTACCTTGTTCAATTAATAATATTTTTTTATTTTGATTTAATTGAAGCATTTCATAAGCAAAAAAGATACCACTGGGACCTGAGCCAACCACAATATAATCATAATTCATAAATACCACCTATAATTTAATTATAGCTTATAATTATGAAGAATTAAAGATATTTATAAATTTTTTGCTAAAAAAAGATTGTTTTAGGCAATCTTATTTAATTTTAGTTATAGCATTTTCATTATATTCAGGAAGTATTTTTTTATCAATGGCAATGCCACGAGGATTTAATAAACCATATTTTAAGTAATCAATTCTTTTATTAGTTTCATTATAACTTGTATAATATTTATTCATTTTACTTCACCATTATTAAAATGGTTAAAATAAGAATTTTTATGCAGTTGATAAATTAATTTCTAATGTTTTAGTTAAATCAATTATTTCATTATCTTTAAAATTATAACTTTCGACATTTCCTAAACCATTAAATTTATATTTTAAACCAATTAAATTACAAAAATTCATTATTTCACTTGTAGACCAATTTTTAATGTTAGGCATTAGATATTCATTAGAATTAGTAAGTAAAAATACTTTACTGTGTTTTAATACTTGAGCTTTAATGGGATATTGATTAATTATATAATTACCATTTCCTAATATAATTGGTTCTAATTCTAAAGATTCAAGTTTAGTTTTGATATCGGTTGTATTATTACTTAAATAATTATCAATAGTAATAATTTCACTCATATCTAAATCAGTACTATTATTTGTGATATTAGCATAATTAGCAATACTTTCAACTGCTTTAGTTAAAACTTTAGCAACAGGTGCTGCACCATTATCTATTTGTTTGGCTGAAACATATATTATATATTCCGGATCTTCATAAGGAAATATACCGGCAAAAGAACGAATATAATTAACAGAACCTGTTAAATAGCCATGAGTACCAGCGATTTGGGCAGTACCAGTTTTACCTATCATGGTCACATTATTAGGACGCCACATTGGTGAGAGACCATTATAGACTACATCATACATTAAGCTTTGCATTTTTTCAACAGATTCAGTAGATACTTTTTTACCTAATTCAGTGCGTTTTCCTTCATAAGTTACCTCCCCTTTTTCATTTACAATTTTATCAACAATATATGGCTTTAACATTACACCATCATTAGTTAAAATACTTAAAGCTTGAAGAGTTTGAATGGGAGTTGTGGTAATACCTTGACCAAAAGAAGCTGTTGCTAAACCAGATTCATATTTAATATTTACAAGACCTGGTTCTTCACCGGGAAGTTCAATTCCTGTTTTTTTACCAAAGCCTAATGATTCATAAAAACTTTGCAATTTATTATTACCTAATTTTAAAGCTAAATAAGTAGCTCCAACATTGGATGAATAAGCAAAGCCGGTATCAAAAGAAATTTTACCCCATCCAGCATTATTAAAGTCTTTTATAGTAGCTCCATTTACATGAACTGTTCCGGATTGATATAATTCATCACCATCATAAACACCATTTTCTAAGGCGGCTAACCAAGAAAATATTTTCATCGTCGAACCTGGTTCATAAGTAAAACCAACAAGAGGATTAACATAATTAGTTAAGCCTTCTAAAGTATTAGGATTAAAACTAGGTGATGCGGCACTGCCCACAATAGCTCCGGTTTTAGCATCCATAACATTAATTGTAAACCAAGTAAATTTATTACTTTCTTCTAGAGAATGGACGGCATCTTCTAATATTAATTGAATTTGAGAATCAAGAGTTAAATAGATATCACTACCACTTATAGGTTCAGTTGTATAGGCATCCCCAATTTGATAACCATAGGCACTTTGATAAGTTTTAGAGCCATTAGTACCTTTTAATATATCATTATAATAACCTTCTATACCCATTTCACCATTTATTTCGCCATCATCATTTGCTTTAGCATAACCAACAATATAAGCCGCCATTTTAGATTTTTTATAATATCTTTTGTTACCTTCAATAAAACTAATACCAGGTAAAGCTAAGGCATCAATTTCCGCTTTTTTATTTTCGGAAATATTATGGCCTTTGGTCCCAAATTCAACTTGATAGGCGCCGGTAGCATTTAAGCGACCTAAAGCGTATTCATAATCCATATCTAATATTTCGGCTAGAGCTTTAGCTGTTTTTTCTTTATCTACCACATGTTGAGGACGTGCAGGATTAGTAGTTCTTGAAGAACTTAAATACGCGATTAAAGTATAGGAATTGGCATTAGTCGCAATAGCATCCCCATGAACATCATAAATATTACCCCTTTTGGCATATAAAATTTCTTTTTTAGTATTACGATTCGCAGTAAATTCTTTTAAATTAATATTATCTACTTTAGGACTTATAGCAACATAACTTAATTTTAAAATGGCCATTATAAACGCGAAAAAAAAGACTAATATAAATATTTTATTTATTGATATTAAACTCTTTTTTCTCATTTATAATGACCTCCATTATTCACTAAATGTTTTGATGTTATTATTATTATACGATAAACCACTCGTAGATGCAATATCTTGAATATTATCAATAGACGCTAATTCATCTATTTGCATGCCTAAAGCTTCATTACGATCTTCTTGTTTTTCAATTTTACTGGCAATATTTTCTAATTTAATATTTGATTTAGAAAGTAAAGCTTTAGTATAAACAAAGGTAGATGGCATAATAACAAAGCCAAATAAAACACTTAAGAAAAACATAAATTTTTCACCTTTTAATAATTTAATTCTTTTTACTCTTTTTGTTCGCATATTTTAAATCCTTTCTATTATTCGCATTTTAGCACTTTTACTACGAGGGTTTTCATTTATTTCTTCTTCACTTGGAAGTAAAGGTTTTTTGTTAACTAATTTAATTAAGGGTTCATATTCTTTAGGAATATCTGGCATTCCTTTAAAGATAGGATCAACTTCACTATATTCTCTAAAGATATTTTTTACTATTCTATCTTCTAGAGAATGGAAGGTTATAACACAGATACGACCACCTTTTTTTAACATTTTAATAGCATCCGGTAGAGCTTTTTTTATGGCATCTAATTCATGATTTACTTCAATTCTTAAAGCTTGAAAAATGACACGTTCAGGATGATGTTTAAAAAAGTAATTAGCACCAACACTATTTTTAATAATTTCAACTAATTCTAAAGTGGTTATAATTGCTTTTTTACGACGGGCACTTATAATACCATGAGCTATTTTAGAACTATTACTTTCTTCACCATATTCATAAAATATTTTAGTTAATTGTTCTTCTGAATAAGTATTTACAATATCTTGAGCTGTAACTTTAGCTTCTTTATTCATGCGCATATCTAAGGGAGCATCATTCATAAAGCTAAAACCGCGTTCTTTATTGTCAATCTCGGGACTAGATAAGCCTAAATCAAAGAGAAAGCCATCAACAAGATTACAATTATGTTTAGTTAATTCTTCTTTTAAATCACTAAAGTTAGCATGAATTATTGTAAAATTAGAAGCAATATTCATTAATTGGTGATGCGAATACTGAATTGCATCAGTATCCGCATCAAAGGCGAAAAGATAGCCCTTTTTAATTCTTTTTAGTATTTCACTACTATCGCCGGCATATCCGAGTGTGGCATCAACGTATATTCCGTCTTCTTTAATATTTAAAGCTTCAATTGCTTCTTTTTTCATCACCGCATAATGCATATTACTCACCATTAAATAAATCCTCCGCAACACTTTCTAGAGCATCACTGTATTCATTATTAAATTTATCCCAATTAGCTTGTGACCAAATTTCTAAACGGTCATTTACGCCGATTATGACACATTCTTTAGTTAAATCGGCGTAAAGAGCTTGATTAGGAGTAATGTTTATGCGTCCTTGACGGTCAAGACTGCAATTAGCAGCGGCAGAAAAGAAGGCTCTAATAAAAGTTCGGGCATCTTTTTTGGTAAAAGGTAGACTTGCTAATTTATCGACAATTTTTTGCCATTCTGAATTAGTATAAATGTATAAGCATTTTTCTAAACCGCGCGTAATAATAAAGGTTTCGCCTAAATTACTACGAAAATTCGCGGGTATAACAAGTCTGTTTTTGTCATCAATATTATGATGATATTCACCCATGAACATTTTACATCCCCCACTTTCTACCACAATATACCACTGCTTACCATAATATTACCAAATTAACCCAT
>CANROL010000080.1 GCA_947632255.1 uncultured Bacilli bacterium | reverse complement strand
ATATTAACCACCTCGGTTAATATATTGGTATTTATTGTATTAAATACCCCCCCCCCAGACGTAAATTTGTTCCATTTTTATCTCTCCTATTCTTATTTTTTTATTTATATTTTCTTTACTTTATAGTTAAATTATATATTAAAATTATCTAATAATCAAGTATTATTTCTTATTTTATAAACATAGCATCGCCAAAAGAAAAGAAACGATAATTATTTTTAATAGCTTCATTATAAGCATTTAAGATTATTTCTTTTGTAGCTAAAGCACTAACAAGCATTAATAAAGTTGATTTAGGTAAATGAAAATTAGTTATTAACCCATTTATAGCTAAAAATTCAAAGCCGGGATAAATAAAGATATCAGTATTACCTTTACAAGCTTTAAATTCAGAATATTTATGACGAATTGTTTCTAATACTCTCGTAGAAGTTGTGCCAACAGCATAAATTTTTCGGCCTTCTTTTTGAGCTTTATTTAAAATATTAGCAACTTCTTCATTCATTTCATAATATTCACTATGCATATGATGTTCTAAAATATTTTCTACTTCAACTGGCCTAAATGTTCCTAACCCAACATGTAAAGTTACAAATACTATTTCTATACCTTTAGCTTTTATTTTAGAAAGTAATTCTTCAGTAAAATGAAGCCCAGCTGTTGGAGCAGCAGCACTACCAATATTTTTAGCATACACAGTTTGATAACGATTTTTATCATCTAATTTTTCATGAATATAGGGAGGAAGGGGCATTTGTCCTAACTCATCTAATATTTCCATTAGAATTCCTTCATATATTAATTTAACTCGAACTATACCTTCATCTAATTTTTCTATTACTTCCGCCTTTAATTTATCACCAAATTTAACAATAGTACCAATTTTTAATCTCTTGGCCGGTCTAGATAAGCATTCCCAAATATTATCACTTTCTTCTTTTAAAAGTAATAATTCTATAATTGCTTGTGTATCTTCTTTTTCCCCGATTAAACGAGCTGGTATTACTTTGGTATCATTTAATACTAAGACATCACCTGGATTTAAATAATCTATAATATCTTTAAAAGTTTGATGTTTAATATCCCCGTTTTGTTTATCTAAAATCATTAATTTAGATTCATCACGTTTTTTTAAAGGGGTTTGGGCAATTAATTCTGCTGGCAAATTATAATCAAATTCACTTAAATTCATAATTCACCTAATAATTTAAAGGAAATTTAGAAGTTAATTCTAATACTTCTTTACTTAAACTTTCTAATAATTCTTCGTTATCTCTATTTTTTAAGGCTTCACTAATAATATGCCCTACTTGTTTAAATTCAGCTTCTTTAAATCCACGAGTAGTCATAGCCGGAGTTCCAAGTCTTATGCCACTTGTTTTAAATGGGGATTCGGTTTCATTGGGAATAGTATTTTTATTAACAGTAATATGTATACTATCTAAAATAGATTCAGCTTCTTTTCCCGTAATACCAAGTAAACTTTTAACATCAACTAGCATTAAATGATTATCAGTACCCCCAGAAATTATTTTAAAACCTTCTTCTTGTAAGGTTGTGGCAAGAGTTTTTGCATTTTTGATTATTTGCTCGGCATATTCTTTAAACTCTGGTTGTAAAGCTTCATAAAAACATTGGGCTTTCGCGGCAATAACATGCATAAGTGGACCACCTTGAATACCAGGGAAGATAGTTTTATTTATTTTAGTGATAATTTCTTCATTATTAGTTAAGATTAAGCCTCCTCGTGGACCTCTTAAAGTTTTATGGGTAGTTGATGAGACAACATCAGCATAATAACATGGATTTTCATGTAATCCCGCGGCTACTAGACCAGCGATATGGGCCATGTCAACAAATAAAATAGCTCCAACTTCATCACATATTTCCCGGAATTTTTTAAAATCAATAAATCTAGAATAAGCACTAGCACCTGTAACAATCATTTTAGGTTGTTCTTTTTTAGCTAAAGCTCTTATTTCTTCATAATCAAGCATTTCTGTTTCGGGATTTAAATTATAAGGAATAAATTCATAATCAAGCCCACTAAAGTTGACAGGATTACCATGGGTTAAGTGTCCTCCATGGGATAAATTTAGACCTAATACTTTATCATGAGGTTTAAGTAATGCTCGGTAAACTGCCATATTGGCTTGGGAGCCACTGTGGGGTTGAGCATTGGCATATTTAACATCAAATAATTTAGTTGCATAACTAATAGCTAGATTTTCAATAGTATCAACATTACTGCAACCACCATAATATCTTTTACTTGGATAACCTTCCGCATATTTATTCGTAAAAATACTTCCTTGTAATTCTAAAATACTTTTAGAAACATAATTTTCCGAAGCAATTAATTCAATATTATTTTGTTGTCTTAATTTTTCTTCTTCTAAAGCTTTTTTAATATTTATATCCATTTATTTACCTTCTTTCTTGATTTTTTTAGCACTTTCATAAACATTAGTTAAGAGCATCGCAACAGTCATAGGACCAACTCCACCTGGAACTGGCGTAATATAAGATACTTTATTTACTACATCATCAAAGTCTACATCACCACATAATTTCCCAGCTTCATCCCTATTCATTCCTACATCAATAACTACGGCGCCATCTTTAACATAATCTTTTGTTATGTATTTAGCTTTACCTATCGCCACGATTAAAATATCAGCTTTACTTGTTATTTCTTGTAAATTTTTAGTTTTGGAGTGACAAATTGTTACAGTGGCATCTTTATTAAGTAATGCTAAAGCAAGAGGCCGACCCACTATTTTACTACGACCTACTACAACAACATTTTTGCCTTCCACAGCAATATTTTCATATTCTAGCATTTTTAATATTCCTTTAGGAGTCGCCGCGATGATGCTAGGAATATTGGAGGCTAAAAGGCCTAAATTATATACCCCAAAACCATCAACATCTTTTTTAGGATCAATAAAACTATTTAAATATTCTTCATTAAAATTAGCAGGAACTGGACTTTGAATAATAATGCCATGAATATTTTCATCTTCATTTAATTTTTTTAAACAATTAATTACATCTTCTTCTTGATCATCTTCATTAAAACGATATAACTGGCCATTTATTCCTACTTCACTACAAGCTTTTAATTTATTTCTATCATATATTTCACTTGCTTCATCATGTCCTATTAAAATAATGGCTAAACCTGGTACTATATTAAGTTTTTTTATTTCTTCTTTTAAATTAGCTCGAACTTCTTCGGCTATTTTTTTTCCATCTATAATCATTATACTTTCCTTTCTATATTTAAAATATAAAGATTTTTATAGTAAATAAGACTCCTTTAATAATAATTTTATTAGCATTTTAATCCCTCTTTCTTTATTATATACTTTTTTAAAATAAACTTTCTTGACGATTTAATTTTAAATGGGTATAAGCTTTCTCGGTTGCCACTCTACCTCTTGGGGTTCTTTTAATAAATCCCTCTTGTAATAAGAAAGGCTCAACAACATCTTCAATCGTGGTTACTTCTTCACCAATCGCGGTTGCAATAGTTTCAATACCTACTGGACCTCCATTAAATTTTGTAATTAAGGCGGCAAGATACTCAATATCAATTTGATCTAAACCATATTCATCAACTTTTAAGCGCCTTAAAGAATCAATAGTTATTTCTTTATTAATAACACTATCCCCATTTACTAAAGCAAAGTCTCTTACTCTTTTAAATAATCTATTAGCAACCCTAGGAGTTTTACGACATCTCTTCGCAATTTCTAAAGCCGCATCATCTTCAATTGGCATATCTAAAACGCGACTAGTTCTTTTAACTATTTCTTGTAATTCTTGGTCATTATAATAATTTAATTTAGAGACAATGCCAAAGCGATCCCGAAGTGGACTAGATAAATCACCGGCTCTAGTTGTTGCTCCCACCAAAGTGAAAGGTGGTAAATCTATTTTAATACTTTTACTTTTACCATCAGTGCCAATGATAATATCCAGTTCAAAATCTTCCATCGCGGGATATAATATTTCTTCAATAAATTTTGGCATCCGGTGAATTTCATCAATAAATAAAACATCACCTGGTTCCAAATTAGATAAAACCGCGGCTAAATCCCCACTTTTTTCTAAAGATGGCCCACTGGCAGTTTTAATATTAGAACCAAGTTCATTGGCAATAATATGAGCAAGAGTTGTTTTTCCTAAGCCCGGAGGCCCATATAATAATACATGATCTAATGGTTCTTCACGCATTTTGGCGGCTTCAATAAAAATCCGCAAATTCTCTTTTATTTCATCTTGACCAATATATTCGTCTAAATGTTCTGGCCTTAAATTTTGATCAAAATCTTGTTCTGTTTCTTCCGGGCTTATAATTCTATTGTCCATAGTATTATTCCTTTCTTTTTATATATTCTATTATATCATACCAACTGGTAAATGTCTTATACTTATTATTTTTTTCTAAATCATCTGGATAGGTAAATTTTAAACATTCAATACCGTATTTACTTACACTATCTAAATTAAGATCTTTATCATCAATAAATAAATTAATATTTTCTTTTTGAGCAATAGAACCTTTATCATTAAGATTATCATCATCAAATATTATTTTATCATAAATTAAATGATGTTCTTCTAAATATTTTATAGTTATATCTTTAGTATTTAAAGAATGCTTATTATTTCTAGCAGTAATTAAAATTATTTTATAATTAAGTTCTTTAAAATAATTAAAAGCATCATTTACTCCATCTTTTAAAGTTGCTTCTTGCATTATATTATCTATATAAAGCTTTAAAAATTGATTTTTTCTATCAATAGGAAGTTTATGCCAGTCATCATAATTATTATCAAATATTTTTAAATATTTTAAACTAGCTTCAAATGTATTAGTAATGGTATTATCTATATCTATTCCTATAATCATAAATATCCTATTTAAGCATTAATTTTAAAGCTTCTTTTATTTGATTTTCAATATCTAATGTATTATCAATTTTAGGTAAGATCTTTTTAATTTCACTATTTTTATAACCTAAACTTTCTAAGACACTTACTAATTCATCAAAGCCACTTGGACTATTTGCTTCAATATTAGGGGCTAATTTACCTTTTAAATCTAAAATAATTTGTCTAGCTAACTTTTCACCAATTTTAGGAAATTTAGTTAAATATAAAACATTTTCTCTATCTATGGCATCAATAATACCAGTTATACTGCCAGTTGCAAGCATGGGCATCGCTAGTTTTGGACCTAATCCTTTAACATTAATTAATTTTAAAAATAAATTTCTTTCTTCAATTGTTTTAAAACCATATAAACTATATTCATCTTCTTTTACTTGGTTATATAAATATACTTTTAATTCTTGATTTAGTTCATAACTAAAAGGATTAGCTACATATATTGTATAACCAATATTATTATTTTCTAAAACAATATAATTGTTTTCTTGAATAACAACTTTACCAATAATATAATTTAACATCTTTAATCACCTATATTTATAATAAACTATCAAATATTAAAAGTAAAGAGTTAAAATTTTGGTTATTAAAAATTACCTAGTTATATTTAGGTAATTGTATTTTTTAAAATGGTGTCCCAGGTGGGATTCGAACCCACGATCTTTGGCGTCGGAGGCCAACATTCTATCCAACTGAACTACCA
>CANROL010000079.1 GCA_947632255.1 uncultured Bacilli bacterium | reverse complement strand
TTATATATGATTCACTCACTTTTAATTCTTTAGATATTTCTTTAATTGATAACTCTAGTCTATAATATAAATAAAATGCTTTAGGAATATCTTGGTTTTTTTTACTTTTAATAAATTGCCATATAGTAATCCATTTATCTTTTTGAATTATAAAATTTTCAATATTTATTTTATCTTCTAATAAATCAATTAACTCTATATCTTTATCATTTTTTTCAAATATAGATATGGTCTTTATTTTTTTTAGTATTGTATAATGCTTTTTGATCTTGTTGTTAGCAATACCAATAAGATAGCTTTTAATATTAATATCTGATAATTCCTTTTTATTTATAATGTTCCATAATTCTAAATAAGTTTCTTGGATAATATCGTTTGCATCATTTATATTATGACATTTTACAATTACATATTTAAGTAAATCTAAATAAGTTTTATCATATATATTATTAAACTTATATAGGTAAGATTCGCTAGCCATATTCATCACCTACAATATAATAATCCCAATTTTTTAAGAAAAAGTTTCAAAAATTTATTTTTTAATACTTATAATTATTACCAATTAAATGGGATTTAATTTTCATATTCAATTATACATTCAAAATACCCATCTTTAAAGTCTTTATTAGTTCTTTCATATAAAAATTATAATGACTATTAAGTAGTCATTGATTAACTTTTGATTAGACATTTTTTTATCATAGGTAATTTAAGACAAAGTTTGTATCATTTAACATTTTTATCTAAATATTTTTATTAAACTTTTGTTGTCAACAATAATTTTATTGTGATAGTTATACAACTTTTTTTTAGAAAAAAATGTCAAAAAAAGGCGATTTTTTAATAAATTGTTTTTTACTATTTCATGAAATTAAGCATAATAAGAAAAAGAGACATACATAATAGTCCCTTAATCTAAATTTTAATAATTTAATGAATTTATGAAATCAATTATATTATCTCTACTTACTAATGAACCCCTAATCGAATATAAAATATCATTATAAGTAAAATAGGAGTAAATTACAAATTCTATATCATCATAAGCGTAGGTTGTTGCCTTTACAAAATAAATATTAGTTTTTAAATGTTCATTATAAATAATTTCTACATTATCTTTAGAACACTTAGAATCTTTAAAAGCTAAATCAATATTATCTTCCTTTATTTCACTATTAGCGTGATTTGTAAAGAAACTAATATTTAAGTCTATAGTAGAATTAAAGAAAACTGAAGAGGAAGCAGAATTTTCTATTATATTGTTTTTTAAAGATTGACTTAAATTAATATATGCTATATCACTATTATCGTATACTATTTTATTAACAAACAAAGAATTTGGTAAATAAGAACTACTTAATATATTAATCCCTAAATTATCTTGCAAATTTTCTCTTGCTATTTCCTCATTTTCTTTTAAATCAAATTTAGAATTTAAAACATTAACTACAGGAGCCTGTATAATACAGTTAAAAATTTTATTATCTATAAAATAACGCTTTAAAGATTTAATTGTTTTAGCAAATGCAAAACCAGTACCAATTAATCCTACTAGAAGTATGATAGTAAATATATAAGCAAATTTATTATTTTTAACTAAAATATGTTTATTTTGCTTATTCTTTACAGTATTTAATATTACTGATTTTTTATTTTTATCATAAACAATATTATCGTAGAATTGTTTATATTTTTCTTTAAAATTATACATATATATCCTCCATTTCTATTTTTAAAATTTTTCTTCCTCTTGCTAATTTTTGCCTAACCGTAGTTTCTTTCATTTCCATTAAAATAGCTATTTCTTTAGTTGTATATCCTAAATAATAGTATAAATGAAAAACTAAACGATATTTTTTTGGTAGTCTTTTTAAACACTCTTCAAAAAACTTATCCATATTATTTTCTTTAGCCATAACTTCATATTTATCATCTAAAGATATAATCCTTTTTTTCCAAAAAGATTTAAAAAGATCTTTGCAAGTATTAATCGTGGCAATAATTAACCATTTTTTTACTTCAATTTCATTTTTGTTAATTTTATCAATATTATAAAAAAATTTGAGAAATACTTTTTGAGTTATATCATCAGCATCTGTGCTATTATGAGTGTAGCTAAATGCTAGACGATATATTTCATTACTATATAGATCATAAATTTTTGAAAACCAAGCTTCATTCATAATTTTTCTCCTCGTATATAAAACGATTTAAACATTAAAATTGTTACAAAATATTATAAAATTTAATAATGTAATAAACAATATATTTTTGAAAATTTTTATGTCACTAATGACACTTTCTATTCGTTATATATATGAAAGTAGGAGGTGCATAAGATGAAAAAAAGAAATATTTTGTTAGCAATTGTACTTTTTGTAATATTATTGGTTGTTGGCTTTTTTGGAACAAAGGGTTATATGAATAAAAATACTTCTCTTAAAGAAAATAAAAAAGCAGAACATGAAATAATATCAGGAACTAGTATTAAAGAAATATTAAAAGATGTCAATTCAAATGACATAACTTATATTAATGCTGAATATAGCTTTGCTTTTAAACCGACAATAGATAATTTATATAAATATGCTGATGTTGTAATTATAGGAAATTTTAAATCTAATTTAAATTCATATAGTATAAACACCAATTTATATACTAATACAATGTTTAATGTAACTAAAGTATTAAAAAACAATACAAAATTAAAGATTACAAATGATATAACTTTTAGAAGAATTGGTGGAATTATAACATTAGATGCTTATATTAAGAACAATAATGCTTTAAGGGAATATGAGTTTGTTGATATTTCAAATCCAACAAAACATTATATAGTACAAGAATATGGTCCGGATAATATATTGGATTTCTTAAATAACACAGACAACTATATTTTATTTCTAACGTATACAGATAATGAATTAAGAACATTAGGCTCATATTATGGCATAAGAAAGATAAATGATCATATGGTATATAATTATGATTTAAAAGAATACGAAAAAACCGCATTATTAGATGAATAGTAATATTTTAGATAAGTCATTCAACAGTCTAAAAGCTCCTATTTCAGGAGCTTTTAATTTGTCTTAATATATTTTATCATATAACTTTAATAAATCTATTTCTTGAATTTCAAAACTAGTACCATCGTCTTTAATTTGATTTTTTTTATATCCTTTATTATAGACATTAACTCGAAAATTAACCCGAATAATCCCCTCTTCTACTAATTTTAAAAATTCTTCAAAAGTTTTTAATTGATAACCACTAAAATCATAATATTTATAGTATTTAGAGTTTTTTTCTTCTTTTACCCAAGTCTTAACTAAAAATAAATATTTTGCTTTCTTTTCATAAAAACTTTTTAGCATTTCAAAAGGCCAATAAGTTTTTTGCTCAATTAGTACATAATTTTTATCATAAATTTGTAAATATATTCTTTTATCTTCATAACTAACAAATAACTTAAGTAAATAATTACTTTTAATAAAAGTTGTAAAAGTACTAACTGCCGTGCTTTTAAATACTTTATTTTTAAAATCTAAATTATCATAAAAACCATATTTTTCTTTTAATCGTCTAATTTGATTTTTATCTTTACCCACAGGAGTAGCATTAAAAAATGTTACGTATTTGGAATTATTTATATCATCACATTTAATAATAACATCATTAGAATTTAACTCTAATAAATTATGTAAAGTAGCCTCCTTTCCTAAATTTTTCAAAGTATCAATATAACCCATCTTTTTTATTCTTTCTAACTTAAAAATTAAGTCTGAAATTTCTTCTTTTTGCATTAAAAAACATTCCTCCTTTCAAAAAGAATGTTTTCTATCCTAGCATATTAAAACCGAAAAATTTGTCGAAAAAAGGAGCAAATTTCCAAATTTGTTCCCTAAATGACTATTTTTTTTAAAATTTTAGAAATATTTAGCAAATAAAGTCTTTAAATCATCTACAGTAGATGTACCAACAAATGTATCATCAGTCATCTTACCATTTTTAATCATAATAACTACTGGTGTAAAACCATTAGCTTTAATTAATTTGCCATATGTACCAGTTTGAGGTCCATCACTACTATTAATTGTAGTTTCAATATCTAAATATGGATATAAATCATTCCAATCATTTGGATTCCAACCTTCATCTGGTAATTCAAGATAATGAATTTCAATTTTCATTTCATCAACTACTTGATTAATTTTTGGTACTAAATCTTGGCAAAAACTACATCCTGGACGACCAATTAATAAAACATGATTTTTCTTATCTTTAAATAAGGCAGCAGCTTCACTACCATCAACTTTAGTAAATCTACTTGAATCATAACCAACAACATTTGGAGTAGAATTATCAGTATTTTCATTTCCTGTACTGCTTTCTCTTGTCCAAGTATTACTTCTAAAATATAACCCTATTAATAATAAAAAGGTAACAACAAAACCACCTATTACTACATAAGTTAAATTTCTTAACTTTAATTCTAATGTTTCATTCATACTTTTTCCTCCTGTAAATAATTATAAACACCTTAATATAAAAAATCAAGCATTTAATCGACAAAAGTCGCCTTTACTTGATTTTTATTTTGATCATATTCTAATTTTATTTTATTATCATTATAATTTTTGGTTGGATCACTAGGATGCACTACTAAACCATCGCTATTGCCAAACATATAATTATTTTCGACTAAATCATTTACAATTATAAACGCTGTAGTATTTTCATTAAATATTTCTAAATTATCCATCGCATAATTTTTTGCTTCTTCTTCAATTAAAGCAATCATTTCTTCTTCATATTTAGCATTATTATTTTCAAAAGCTAATGCTGTTTTATTAATAGTAATAAATGCCACGATAGTTATTAAAACTACTACAATTATTAAATCAACTTTTGTATATCCCAATTTATTTAACTTCATTATTTTTTCACCTTACCATGAAGTATAACATATTTTCTTTGTAATTAAAAGTCCTAATTTAAAAATTTAGCTTGCATTTGACATTTTAATTACTTTATAAGCATCAACTAATTTTTTTAAAGAAAAACTTGCATTAGCCCCACTGGTACTAGGTAGATATATGGCCTCTATTCCTAAATTAGCCATATATTTATGATATAAATTATATGCTGTTTTCCCAGTTGTATATATTTTTTTAATATTAGTATTAAGTAATATCTCTTGAATATTATTAGGAACAACATTTTTAATACTTGTATCACTAGATTTATCAATATTACAACTATAACAAACATCAAATAAAGCTATTTTATGTTTTTTTAAAAAAGCTTTTTTAGAAGAAATATCATCACCAATATCTTCATTATAAACTAAAGCTAAGACTTGCCAAAATCTATTTTGGGGATGAGCATAATAAAAACCTACTTCTCTTGATTTAATACTAGGAAAAGACCCCAAAATAAGAATTTCAGAGTCTTTATTATAATAAGCTGGAATATTATGAACTTCCATTATTTTTTATCTTTCACAACTTCACTTAAAGTAGTCCCAAAAGTAGCAATATCTTGAAGATTCGCCGGAATAATTAATTTCGTTGCTTGTCCATTAGCAACGTTTCCTAAAGCTTCATAACTTTTTAAAGTAAGAACCGCATTATCTGCTTTAGCATTTTTTAAAAGTTCAATTCCTTTAGCTTCGGCTTCTTTAATTTTAAGCATAGCTTCTGCTTCCCCTTCAGCAATTCTAATTTGACTTTCTTTTTGAGCTTCGGCTCTTAAAATAG
>CANROL010000078.1 GCA_947632255.1 uncultured Bacilli bacterium | reverse complement strand
CTTTTTTCCATAACTCCAATTCCAATTAAAACAATAATTAAACTTGAAAGGGGAGTAAAAGAAACAAAATTAGCAACCGTAGTTGTAAAAATATATTTTAAACCACTTAAACTAAATAAAGATTCTACTGCCACTAGTTTTTCTGTATATTCCAGTGTTACGTTATTAGCAATAGTTGTATAATTTACTTGAACTCCTAATATTCCTAAAAAACCACTTATAACAATTGTCCCAACAATTAATACAACAAGAGTCATAATCGGATCTAAAGTAATTTTCTTTTTTATATTTCTTTTTTTCATTCATCATCACCTATAACTTTTTTTAATTTCCTTAAAAATTCTAAACGATCAAGCATTACTTCTCGTCCACAATTTAAACATTTAAGTTTAACATCAACACCCACCCGAATTATTTGCCATTTATTACTTTGACAAGCATGGGGCTTTTTCATTATAACTAAATCATTTAATTTAAATGTCTTTTCCATGATGAACCTCTATTTGATTATATGGTATTTTAATATTATTATCTTCATAAGCTAATTTAACTCTTTTTAATATTTCTCTTCGAATATTATATTTATTATTTTGATCACAATGGATATTTATTAAATAATTAACACAATGAGCATCTAAAGCATTAATTCCTAAATAACAACTATCTTCAAATATTAATTTATCTTTTATAGCATCATTAATAACTTTATTTAAAACTTTTTCAACTTTTTTAACTTCTTCTTCATAAGCTGTAGGAATATCTAATAACCAATTAGCTTTTTTTTGGGAAGCATTTATAATTTTATCAATATTTCGATTAGCAATAACTAATACTTCCCCATTAAAACCTTTAATTTTAGTAGTTCTTAAATTAAGTTCAATAACTTCACCAGTAAAATCTTCATAAGTAACAGTATCCCCAACTTGTAAATAATTTTCTAATATTAAAGATACTCCTCCAATAAAATCTTTAACTGTATCTTGTAAAGCTAAACCTATTACTAAACCTAATACTCCTAAACTAGTTATTAAGCTTTTGGTATCAATGCCAAAGAAATCTAAAATAATTAAACAAGCTAAACTATAAATAATAAATTTAATAATACTTTGAAGTAATTTAATAATAGTTTTTCTTCTTTTAACTTCAAAAGTTTTTTGATTAGATACTAAAGATTTAGATATTATTTTATTTAAAATATGTCCTAAAACAACTGCAATAACAATAACTATTACTGTCCCTAATACTTGTTTAGTTAGAATAAATTTGCTAATTTTTTTTAAAAAATCCATTTTATTCTCCTTCAACTTTAATATCTAAGTTTTCTAATATTCTAGTTAATTCTTCATCATTTTTATAAGGTATTTCAATTCTTTTAGGTAAATTTTCATAATTAATTAATTTTTCGGTATCACGAACACTTAAACCATCACGAACTATTTTTAGGGCTAATTCATTTATTTTATCAGCATCTTCTAGTTTACTTAAAGCTCTAGCATGCCCCATACTTAAATCTTTAGATTCCACTAATTTAATAGTTGTATCTGGTAGATTAAGTAGACCTAACATATTAGTTATATAACTTCTACTTTTAGAAAATTTATGAGCTAATTCTTCTTGCGTAATATTATTAATTTTTAAAATATTTAGATAAGCTTTAGCTTCTTCAATAGGGTTTAAATTTTCTCTTTGAATATTTTCTATTAAAGCTATTTCCATCATTTCCGTATCATTAAAATCTTTAATAATCGCGGGAATAGTAGTTAAGCCAGCCATTTTTGCCGCTCTTGTTCTTCTTTCACCTGCGACTAATTCATAACCTTTGATACTTTTTTTAACAATAACTGGTTGAATAACCCCATGTTCTTTAATCGAATTAGCTAGTTCTTCTAAAGTATCATCATCAAAAATAACGCGTGGTTGATAGGGATTACTGCGAATTTCCGCCAAGGATATTTCTTCAATACCCCCATTTATCTTGCCTTCACTAACTATTTCTTTTTCAAAGTTATCAAAATTAATAACTTCATTAGAAAATAATTGCTCTAAACCTTTTCCTAAAGCTTTCTTTTTAGTTTCCATCGCGACTAATCACTTCCTTTGCTAAATTAGCGTATGCCATTGTAGCTTTACTTTTAGGATCATATTCATTAATAGGTTTTCCATGACTTGGGGCTTCAACAAGACGTACCAAGCGAGGAATAATTGTATTAAACACTTTATCTTTAAAATATTTTCTTACTTCTTCAATAACTTCTAACCCAATAATAGTTCTACCATCTAACATTGTTAGTAATACTCCTTCAATTCTAAGGGCAGGATTCATACTTGATTGGACCATAATAATGGAATTTAAAAGTTGAGTTATACCTTCAAGTGCAAAAAATTCACATTGCACTGGAATAATAACTGAATCACTAGCTACTAGAGCATTCATAGTTGGTAGACCTAATGCTGGTTGACAATCAATAATAATATAATCATATTTATCTCTTACTTTATCGATAGCAATTCTTAATTGTTCATTTTGATGAAATTCAGGATTATCAAGCATTTTTTTTACAAATTCTACATCAACACCTGCTAGATTAATGGTTGAAGGTAGGATTGATAAATTTTTAAATTTCGTTTTTTTTATAGCATCTTCAATTTCACAATTACCCGTGATTACTTCATATATATCATGGTTATAATCACCATTTGATAAGCCTAATCCAGTTGTAGCGTTTCTTTGGGGATCAAGGTCAATTAAAAGCGTTTTTTTTCCCTCAATGCCAAGCGCGGCAGCTAGATTTATACTAGTTGTTGTTTTTCCTACTCCACCTTTTTGATTAACTAATGAAATAACTTTTGCCATTCTAACCACCTCTTACTACTAAAATAGAACTAAAAATATTTTAACATATTATTTTTATTTTGTCTTTAATATTTTATCTAAAATTATATTTTTTTTCAATTCTTTAATTATGAAGCTAAAAACCACAATAAATGTTGATAACTTTTTACTTATCAACACTATACAGGATTAACATGTACTATAACCTTATATATATTATTAAAATTTTTAACTATATCATGTTCAATATTATCCGCGATAGCATGGCTTGTAAAAGTATCTAATTTTCCTGGTAAATCAATAGTTAAAATAGCAATATATTTATACCCTATAGCAACTGTATTAAAGTCTCTTACATCTTGAATATTTTCTTTACTTAAAACAAACTTAATAATTTCTTCTTTTTCTTTATTATCTAAAGAAATATCCATTAAAATTTTATAACTTTCTAAAAAAATAGATAAACCACTGAAAAAAATATAAATAGAAGTAATAGCCCCGATTAAACCATCAAAAACGTAATAACCAAAATAACCTAAAATAACTGATATTAGAGTTCCTAAAGTTAATAAAGTATCATTACGATGATCACTCATACTAGCTTTAATTAATATATTATGATGTTTTTTATATAATTTTTTAGTATAAAAATATAAACCTAATTTAATAAAGATCGTAATTAAACAAACAATAATTAAATAATAAGAAAAAATAAATTGTTGTTTCATAACCATTGCAATTATAGCATCAATAAATATTTTAATTGCCGCGCATAACATAAAAATACTTATTAACATAGAAAAAATATATTCAGCTTTTCCATGTCCAAAATTATGATCTTCATCACTCGGTACACCAGCAATTTTATTGCCAATATAAGTCATTAATGAAGAAAAAATATCACCCGCAGAATTAACAGTATCCGCCATCATGGCTGAACTTTTACTAAATAAAGCCATAGTAAACTTAATTATCATTAAAAATAAATTACTTATTATACCTAAAAAACCAACTTTTTTAGTAGATTCATATCTATTCATTTTTTCACCTGTATTATATTATAGCAAATATTTGTTAAGATGACTATTTAAAATATAACTAATAGTTTAAATTTAGAAAAAAAGTAGTATAATAATAAATGTGATTAATATGTTTCAAGCAATAGATAATTTTATAGATGTAACTTTAGAAAGTATGGGTTTATGGGGACCAGTATTAGGTTGTTTTCTTATTTTAATAGAATCTATTTTACCCATCTTACCTTTATTTGTTTTTATTACGATTAATTTTTTAGCTTTTGGCAAAATAATTGGTTTTATTATATCTTGGTTTTTTACTTGTTTAGGTTGTTTAATATCTTTTTTCTTATTTCGCAAAAATGTTCAAACCTGGCTTTATAAACGTTTAAAATCTAAAGGTTTAATAAGTAAAAAAACTATTGATTTAATAACTAATTTAAAGTTTGAACAATTAACAACTATTATAGCTTTACCCTTTACACCAGCCTTTTTAGTTAATATTCTAGCAGGCGTATCCCAAATGAATTTTAAAAAATATTTCTTTTCTTTATTAATAGGGAAAGTATTTATTGTTTACTTCTGGGGTTTTATTGGAGTTAGCTTAATTGATAGTATCAAAAATCCAATTTATTTAATTAGGGTTGCAATTTTACTAATTATCGCGTATATTTTAAGTATGCTTATAAATAAAAAATTTAAATTTAATGAATAGAGGGATATATATGTTAGATTATATTATATTAGGTTTATTAGGATTATTAATTATCTTAAGTATTATTAACATATTTAAAAAACATGATAATAAATTAGAAATAAGTTTAATAAAAGAAATCGGGGATTTTAAATTAGATTTTACAAATTCTATTAAAAAAGATTTTGATGAATTAAATGAAAAAATAGAACGTAAATTATTAGAAATAAATAATCAAGTAACCGAGAAATTAGATCAAAGTTTAGATAAAACTAATAAGACTTTTCAAAATGTTTTAGAAAGATTATCTAAAATAGATGAAGCACAAAAGAAGATAGATAATTTATCCACGGATATTATTTCTCTACAAAGTATTTTAACAGATAAGAAAACTAGAGGAATATTCGGCGAAGTAAATCTAAACTTTATTTTAGAAAATGCTTTTGGTTCTACTAAAACGGGAGTTTATGAAACCCAACATAAAATGAGTAATGGTTATATTGCCGATGCTTTATTATATGCCCCACTTCCTTTAGGAACTATTGCCATAGATTCTAAATTTCCTTTAGAAAATTATGAAAGAATGACTAATAAGAAATTAAGTCATGAAGAAAGAGTAATCGCGGAAAAATTATTTAAAAGTGATTTTAAAAAACATATTGACGCCATAAGTAGTAAATATATTATTCCTGGGGAAACCGCAAATGAAGCCATTATGTTTTTACCCGCAGAAGCTATTTTTGCTGAAGTTAATGCTTATCACCCTGATTTACTAGAATATGCCTATAATAAAAAAGTTTGGATTACCAGTCCAACAACTTTAATGAGTACTTTAACAGTTATTGAAATGATTTTAAAAAATATGGAACGTGATAAATATGCTAAAATTATTCATGATGAATTAAATAAATTAGCTTTAGAATTTTCACGTTATAAAGAAAGATGGGATCGCCTAGCTCGTAATATAACTACGGTATCTAAAAGTGTTGAAGAATTAAATACAACCAGTGAAAAAATTGTTAAAAGATTTGATAGTATTAATAAAGTTGAAATTGAAAATAAAGATGAAGAAAAAGAATTAACTTATAATTAAAAAGAAGTTAATCTTTTAAAGAAATAACTTCTTTTTCAGTTAAACCAGTAGCTTTAACAATATCATTTATTGGGGTATCAAGCTTTAATAGATTTTTAGCTATCTCTAGTTTAGATGATTTTTCACCTTCTGTATATCCAGCATCTTTGGCTATAGCTAAATCCCAATTATGATAAAATTCTAATGTTTCTTCATTATACATGTATTTGTTTAA
>CANROL010000077.1 GCA_947632255.1 uncultured Bacilli bacterium | reverse complement strand
CCAAATTCTTGAATTACTTGTTGATCTGTTAATTTTTTAGGTTTTTTACCATGAAACATAGCTTTTGCTTTACCCCAAAAATTTAGTTCCATATAAGCATCAATTTTTTCAGCATATAGACCATGTGCATAGGCAATAATATCTGCTTTAGCTTCTTGATAATCCTCCATTTCTTTTCTCTCTTGAGCGGCTCTTATTTCAGATGCATCACGGGCATAAGAATCAATTTGTGCTTTTAACGAAGCAATTTGACCTTTTAAATAGGTTGCTCTTGCGTTATCAGTATATGAGGTAACCGTATACGCCTCAGAATGTCCGTCTAATGCGTGTAATGGAAATGGGGTATCCTTTTGGACACTTTTTGTTATACTCGCTAATTCTGCCTCATATCTTGCTAAATCCCTTTTTAATTCATTTAATGGTTTCATTTTTCCTCCTTTATTTTTTTAACCGTTATTTCTAGCACCTTGCTTAAATTTTTCGATAGCTTCATCATAATTCATATATGATGGAACATAAAGATATTCCAAGGAATTAATATCTATAATTAAAGAAATACCACCTCGGTCATTAATCCCTTTTTCATAACAACTAACAAACATAAGGTTTGGTTCGTTTTCGATATTATGCGAATATTTTTTTATTTTTTCTATGGGTTCATTTAATAAATTTGATAAAAATTCATATAAATTTTCTAAACTATTTGAATTCATTTTCACCCTCCTAGTTAATTTACGCATCAATAGAATGCATAGCACAATAATATACTGCAAGTTTTTTATATTTTTCATATATTTCATTTTCGTTACTTTCATTTGATATTTCCGCAATAAAATTATTAAACGAAACATTATCTTGTACTATTTCTATTAAAAATTTAATTTTTTCTTCTTTCATTATATTTAATTTTTCGAAAAAATTTGTAAGTTTATCATTTAAGGATGGATCATTATTTTGGTTTGATATAAAATTGATTATATCGTATAATGTGATTTCAAATTCATTTTCTTTTATAATATATTTTTCGTTACCGCGTTCTTTTAAAATGTCTTCTAGAAGCATTACATTAAGCAATCTTGCCAAGAATCTAATTGAAGCACCATTCTTAATTCCTTCTTGGATTCCAACGTTTTGAGCGTTAATTAAATCCATTGTGTTCCTTAGTGTCTCATTACTTTCGCCACTGTATTCTTTCTTGTAGTAGTGTCTTCTTAAATGTCCAACGCGGTCATATTCGATGGCGTATTGTTTATCACCAATCTTGTAGACTAAATACTCAATTCCATTGTCACGAATAATCTTGCTACCAACTGAACGTACAGGGAAGAAACCAACGATTTCCTCACTAACTGGACTTGAATAAATTGGCACTATGTAAGCATTATTCTCTACTAATAGAATAGTAGTTAATCTTTCTAAGAACTGCGAAGTTGTCATTAGATAGTTAGGTTGTGTTTGTAATATTTTCCCAAGTTTGCGTTCCTTAGCTGTGCCAACTACAACAGGGTTTAACTTTGAACAATGCAATGCTATGGTTTCAATTGCACTTCTAGTAAGTTCCATCTCATAGATGCCACCATCATATGAGCTGAACATAGGTGTATACCCTTGGAGCACCTTGAACGCGTTTGTTAGATATTCAACGTTTTTATTCATTTTACGTTCTTCTTTACTCTTGAATAAGCCCATCTAATCGTCCTCCTTATATCTCCAAATATAATTATGAGTTTTGTGTTTTAACCCTCTGCAACAATTAGCTATCGCAGAAGGAATAATATTATTTTGTCTACCAGCTTCGTGAACTGATATGTAGGAGCAAACAAAAACACCCTCAAGGGTGTATTGATTTACTGGTTTGTTTTTTGAAGATGTCATTCTTTGATAATTTTCCAAAGGAAATTTCGAATCAATCGCAATTGTTCCGAGTGGCGCCGGGGCATATAAAAGACAATCGGCAACATAACCATTACTAAATTTATGTTGGGTTTCGTAAATTCCATTTTGCGAAGAGCCAAAAGCATTATTTAAAATATATTCCAAATTAACTTCGCCAAAAGTACCTCGCGTTTTTTTATCCGTCAAAACACTTTGTAAAGAGACAATTTCACTACTTAAACTATCTATTTTCTTTTGGGCTTCATCAATTTTCGTTAACCGTTCCAAAACATTCATAAACGTTTTATTACTTTTTTCAAAGTTACTATCTTTTAATAAAGCATTCGAAAATTCATATTTAAAATTACCTATTTCTTTATTAATATTCGCCTCAAAATGACCTAACCTTTCCGTCAAATCATTGTTATTGTTTTTTCTTAATAATAAACAAATAAGCAAGATAATATTTAAAACACCTATTCCTATTAAAATATATTCTAGCATTTCGATCATTCCTTAATTAAATCTTTGATTAAATTTAAATATTCTTGTTGTTCTAATTTTAAAAATTCTATTAACCTTGTTTTATCACCTTTTTGCGCGGCATTTAAGCACCTATAATATTCATCTTTGCGTAAATCTTCAATGATAAAAGGAAAAATATTATTTTTTAAACATTCTTTAAACATTATAATCCGCCCAGTTCGACCATTCCCATCTTGAAAAGGATGAATCATTTCATACTTAAAATGAAATTCGGCAATGGCATCTAGGGTTTTTATTGGTAAATTATTATACCAACTTAACAATTCTTGCATTTGCTTGGAAACTTCTTCGGGCACAGTTGTAATAATATCTGCGACGCGATTGCCCCGATTTTTATATTCTCCAACTGGATAACCATTAGCTTTATCTTCAAAAACGCCAATTTTTAAATCATAATGATAACTTTTTATTAAATCTTCACTTAATTCTTTTTTGTATGTTTTTAACATATTATTAAACATTACAAAATGACCATTCATTTCTTCAATATCTTTGGTTCTAATTAATTGATCATCACTACTTGCTAAAGCCTTAGTATCAAATAAAAAAGCGGTTTGATTATAAGTTAAAGTACTTCCTTCAATTTTATTGGAATTATAAGCTAAATGCCTTTGAGTTTCACCATAAACGCCACTATGATCTTGTTTTTGATATTCAATCTCGAATCTTTTCATTAAAATTGGCACATATTTATCAATATTTTCGATCATAATTTTTTTCCTTTCATTAACCAGTTACTTTACAATAAAATTGTATAATTTTTCCTTATTTTTGTCAATAAATCTTAAATTTTATTTTTGCTTGGCCTTATCATTTCTTTTTTTGATCAAAATTATTACTAATCCCACTATTCCAATGGCAATAGGAATAATTAACAATAAATAATTAAATTCTTTTTTAACCAAAAATTGCTTTTCATAAATTGTTTCCCCAGCAATTTGACCAATTATGGTAGCATTCCCAGGATTTTTAAACACAATATTGCCATCAACAATTTCCACGACATCTTCATCCGTACTTTGCCACTTAATATCTTCATAATTTGTATCATTATCTAGATAATTACTTACTTCATCTTTTAAACTTTTCGTATCTTCTAAAACTACATTTTCTTTTAATTCCTTTTTAAGTTCTAAATTTTTCGTAGTATACGCAATAGGAGTCTTTTCATCTTGGCCAACACTAACATTTTGGAAACTAATTGTAGTTTTTAAAAATTCTTTTTTAATCTTAAATTTAATTTTAACAATCTTATCATTATCCTTGATTAATTTGTTAGCATTTACTTGTAAAGCATAAACGGAAACATTACCATCTTCATTAAGTTCGGCACCTTTTAACAAAGCATTAGCCATCCCAGTTACTTGCGAAGATACATATTCTAATTTTTCTTGATCAAAACTAATTTCTAAACCTAAATAACCAAAACCGGGATTATTTTTTAAACTTAAATTAATTTCTACTTCTTCTTCATTAGTATTGACTTCTTCATTTAAGCTAAATTCCATTTTTTCATCAGCCAAAGCCAACAAAGGAAACACCATAAATATTCCTAAACTAACTATAATTTTTTTCATCACATTTCTCCATGAAAAAGGGACTAATTAATTAGCCCTTTTAATTTTTCGATATTTTTTATTATATACAATACCTAAACCAATGCAACTTGCAAAGCTGGCACTAAAGAGTGCGATATTCCAAGAAATACTATCGAAAGTTGATGGGGCTTTAATATCGTTTATTGTTAATACTAAAGTTGTTTCCATACGATTGGAAGCTGTAACTGTAATCGTTACGGTTCCACTTTTATAAGCTTTGACAATTCCTTCTTGGGTAACTGTTGCAACACCTTCATCACTTGATTTATACGTAAAGGTTAAATCATCCGTCGTATTGGTGGGATTTAATACTAGTTGTAATTGCATAGCTTCACCAACATTTAATTGATCGGAAGGACTAACAAGTTGCATACTTTCTAAATGAATTTCCGTGACATTAACTTCAAAAGTTACTTCTAAATCTTCATAAGTAGCTTTGATTGTTACTTTACCTTCTTTTTTCGCGGTAACTAAACCGTTTTCATCAACTGTTGCAATATCTTCATCACTACTAGTCCATTTAATTAAATCTTTTTCCGTCGTTTCTTCCGGTTCAATGATAAGATCTAATTGACCTTTTTCTCCTTTTACCAAATCTAAGCTTTCTTTTTGCGCTTTCATATCATCGATTGGAATAATCAAAACGGTAACTTTTACTTTTACTTCTTGACCGCTTTTTAATTTACCGGTAATATTGGCTACCCCTTCACTAATTCCTGTTACAACACCAGTATTAGAAACGGTGGCCACATCTTCATCATCACTAGTCCAAGTTATCGTTTTATCTTCCGTTGTATCTTCAGGACCTATTTGGGTAACTATAAGGGCTTTATTGCCGCGAAGGATTTCCATATCGCTAGCACTTTCTAAAGTGAAACTATCTATTTTAACAATTACATTAATTGTAATTGTATCAAATACATCGCCAACTTTCGCCGTTATTATGGCTTTACCTGCTTTTTTCGCTAAGATTTGACCATTTTGTTCCACGGAAACTATATCATTATTACTACTTGACCAAACTAAGGTATCACTTACTTCGTCTAAACCTGGTTTAACGGTGGCCGTTAAGGTAGTACCATTACCTTTTTCAATATCTAACGTTTCACCTTCGTTAATTGTCACACTTTCCGCCGGAATTATAACATCAACTTCACATTGTGCCGTTTGATTATTACTAGTTTTTACGGTAATAACCGCATGACCTTTAGCAACGGCTTTAATGGTTCCATTTTCTACGGATACGATACCATCCGCACTACTTTCCCAAGTAAGCGCCGTACTATCACTCGTTGGATTAGGGTTAATCGTGGCTTCTAATGTTTCCGTTGTATCTTTACCAACTAAGGTAACTTTAGTTTTATTTAAACTTACACCTAGTATTGGAGCTTTAACATGAACATCAACAGTTACACTACTACCATCTTCTAATGTTCCAGTTATTTTGGTATCGCCCATCGCTACTGCCGTAATTGTGGCATGACCATTTTCTCCAGCAACCACGGAAGCAATATTTGCATTTTCACTTTTCCATGTAACAGTTTTATCAACATCAGTATTATCTGGTAAAATCGTTGTTATTACTTCTTTACTTTCTTTAATATTGGCATTTAAAGTTATAACCGGTTGATCAACAACAAAACTACTAACTGGGGTTAAAACCTTTATATTACGAGTAACTGTAACACCATCAGCTTGCGCGGTTAATTTCGCCGTCCCAGGATTTTTCGCGGTAACTAAACCACTCGCATCAACTTCGGCAACATCAGCTGTACTACTATCCGTAATATTCCAATTTATTGTTTTGGTTGTGGCATCACTTGGTACAATCACCCCATTAACTCGTTTTTTTTGGGTTGGATATAAACTTATCGTTTCTTCGGCGGGAACATCTAACGTAAT
>CANROL010000076.1 GCA_947632255.1 uncultured Bacilli bacterium | reverse complement strand
TCTAATTCATAATCTTCATGATTATTAAAACTCTTGCCATTACTAAGAACAATATTTTGAATATCTATTTGTTTTAACCCAGCATCAGTTTCACCTGGTAAAATAATTTGATAACTATTTTCTTCTTCTAAGGCTTCCACCGGATAATTAACCCCATTTATAACGACATATTCAATTGGATAAACACTTCCATTATAACTTGTAAAAGTAATAATAGCTTCTTCATTTTTCTTAACATTTTTAGTTATTTCTATATTATCTATCTTAAAATTATATTTATTAGCAATTAATACTTCTTTTTCCATAAATATTTCATCACGATATTCATTATCATCATAACTACTAATTGCATCACTATCTAAATCATAAGAACCTTTTATAACTACTTTATATTTTTTATCTTTAATAAATTGATAATTATACTTATTATTACCCTCTTTAATATTTTCTTTTAAAAGAACATTTTCATCTTCATCACTAATAATAATAGTACCATTAATCCAAGCTTTATCAGGATCTACTAAATTAAAACTTATATCCCCTTCTTCATTAATTATAAAATCATTTATTTGAGGTTTATCTTTTAAAACTTCTAAATTAATTTTAAAATCTGTTTTAACTTCTCTATTATTAGCTAAAATAATTTTATTAAAATTAAGTTCTAATACTCCTGCTTTATCTAAAGAATTAATAATTACTGTATAAGAATTAGCATTTTTAATAACATCGTATACTTCATCATTAATAATTACTTGCATAATTTCTTCAACCGGTTCAATATTAGCTCTAAATTCTAAAGCTATTTCTTTATTTTTAGTAACATAATAATTATTATCCCCATTACTTAAACTAATATTATATTTAGTATTATTAGTAGTATCTTCTACTTGTCCCCCAACATCATTAACATCTACTTTTCCATCATTATTAGTATCATATTTATCACTAGGTTTACTTTTATTAGTACCTTCAAAATCAATAATATATTTAATTATATCTTTAGCATCATCATAATTACTTTCCCCATCATTATTAACATCTTTTCTTTTATTATTAATAATTATAATTATTCCCAAACTAATTACACATAATAAAACTAAAATTCCTATAAAATAAGTAATTTTCTCTTTATTTTGTACTTTTAAAATATTTATGACAATTGCCCCAGCGATTAAACCTACTGCTAAACTTATTAAAACAATTATTAATACTTTACTAGAATTAGTTTTAATAACTTCATCTTTGGTATTACTATTAAGTACATCATTACTAGGCATTTCTTCCTTATCTTTAGCATCTCTTGTAATCATAACATCAACATTTTGTTTTTCAAATTCTATTTTTTTATTGCCATTAGATGCTGAAATATTATCTAAACTAATACTTGTTTTACCAACATTACTATTATCTTTAACTTTTAATTCTACTTTTAATAATTCTTCATTAATAGCCCCAGATTTATTAATTAAACCAAATTTATTATTATCTTTATTAAAAACTACTGAAGACCAACCCTCGACATTTTTAAAATCTCTTTCATCAATAGCTTCAAAAACATTATGATCATAACTTAAGGTGGCAATTAAAGCATAAAGTTTATCATCACTCTTAACTTTTGCTGTAACTGTAACATAATCCCCAGCCTTTAAATCATTATTACTAACTTCTAAAGTAATACTATTTTTAGCCCATACTTTAATAGGTAATAACATAACTAATAAAATTAATATTAATAAACCTTTCTTCTTTCCCATATAACCTCACCTCTAAAATTAATTTCTTAAGTCTATATTATAAGCTAAAAGTATCTATTTGTCAAAATAAATCAGCCAATAATTTCCATATTTTATATGCATTAAACAAATATATTCATCCATACTAATATTGGGAGGGAAAAGAAATTATGAAAAAAGAAAATAATAAAAATTCTAGAAATGAATCTAGAAGAAACGAATCAAGAAATTCTAGACAAGAAAGTAATAGAAATTCTAGAAATGAATCTAGAAGTTCTAGACAAGAAAGTTCTAGAAATTGTCGCGATGCTCGTTAATATTACTCCTAAAAAAGAAGCTTACGAAATATTGTAGCTTCTTTTTATTTGCTTAATGGGTGTTTATTATATTCTTCTTTAATCTTTTCTTTAGATAAATGGGTATATATTTGGGTTGTCGTAATATCTTCATGTCCTAAAAGGACTTGAACTATTCTTAAATCTGCCCCATTATTAAGTAAATGAGTAGCAAAAGTATGTCTTAATATATGGGGACTAATATTCTTTTTGATACCTTTTTTTTCACATAAAGCTTTTAAATATTTAAAAAAAGCTTGTCTAGATATTTTAGTATGTCTACTACTTATAAAAACATATTCACTATCTTTAGTACCAAGTAAATTAGGTCTTCCATATTCGATATATTCCTTTAAACATTTAATAGCAACTCTATTAATAGGAACAATTCTTTCTTTAGCCCCTTTCCCCATTACTTTAATCATTTCATCATCTAAAAATAAATTACTCATGGTAAGATTACACATTTCACTAATTCTAATTCCACTGGCATATAACAATTCTAACATCGCTTTATTTCTTAAATCATATGCACTACTAGTATTTATATCTAATAAATTATTTACTTCTTCTATTGTTAAATAAACAGGTAATTTCTTTTCTAATTTAGGCATTTTAATCCCTTCACAAGGATTAATTTTAATAATATTATTATCTATTAAATATTTATAAAAATTATTAATACTAGTTAAATAATGGGCTCTAGTTTTAGCTTTTAAATTACTTTTTTTTCTTAAATATTCTTCTATATCATCTTTATTTAAATAAGTAATAGATTTATTAAAAAATCTAGCCATATTAATTAAATCATAATAATAAGAATTTCTTGTATTTTTAGAACTATTATATTCTGTATTTAAATATATATTTAAATATTCTTCTAATTCGTTATTTCTTTTAAGTATATCTTTTATATCTTCTTTTTCCATATATCTTCACTTATTTAATTATATCACTTTCTTAATATTTCTATCAAGAGTTTAATTTGTACCCAAAATTTCCACATATCTAGTAAATTGAACGTTTTTATGTTAAAATTAATTAGGTGATAAACATGGAACTTTTAGCAAATATAATGCGTCCTAAAAAATTAAGTGATATTATTGGTCAACAACATTTAGTCGGGGAAAATAAAGTATTAAGTAATTTAGTTAAAAATAATAAATTATTTTCCATGATTTTATATGGTAAACCAGGTATAGGTAAAACTAGTATAGCTAGTGCTCTTATAAATGAATTAAATATTAAATCTAAGTTTTTAAATGCTACCTCTAATAATAAAAATGATTTTGATATTGCTATTGAAGAAGCTAAAATGTATGGGGAAATGATTTTAGTTATTGATGAAATTCATCGCATGAATAAAGATAAACAAGATATTTTACTTCCTCATATTGAATCAGGTTTAATTATTTTAATTGGTCTTACGACATCTAATCCCTATCATAAAATAAATCCGGCGATTAGAAGTCGTTGTCAAATATTTGAATTAAAAGAATTAACTAAAGATGATCTAATACTAGGTTTAAATAAAGCTTTAACTAAATTAGATAATATTAAAATAGATAATGATACAATTAATTATATTGCATCATTATCTGGTGGGGATTTTCGTTATGCCCTAAATATTTTAGAAGTAGCTTATTATTCTAGTACTAATCATGAAATAAATATTAATACTATTAAAGATATTAATGCTAAACCTATCGTTGCTTTTGATAAAGATGAAGATAATCATTATCAATTACTTAGTGCTTTTCAAAAGTCTATTCGAGGTAGTGATGTTGATGCATCTCTTCATTATTTGGCAAGACTTCTTGTCGGAGGAGATTTAGATAGTATATATCGCCGCATGAGTGTTATTGCCTATGAAGATATTGGCCTTGCTAATCCTGGTATTGGTCCTAAAGTTTATGCGGCCATACAAGCAGCCGAATTAGTAGGTTTACCTGAAGCTATAATCCCTCTTGGTGTTATTGTAACCGAAATGGCTTTATCCCCTAAAAGCAATAGTGCATATTTAGCCATAAATGAAGCTGTAAATGACATAAATAAAGGTATGGCTTATGAAATACCTAAACACTTAATAAACCCTTCAAAAGACTATATTTACCCCCATGATTACCCTAATGATTATTATCCTCAAGAATATTTACCTAAAAACTTAAAAAATCGTATTTATTATCATAAAAAGAATAATAAATATGAAGCTAACATAAATAAAATATATGAAGAAATGAGGAATATAAAATGAATATAACAATAATAGGTACAGGTATATATGGTTTATCTCTAGCTTTTAATATGACTAATCATAATATCTTAATGTGGAGTGAAAACCCTAAATTAGTCTCTAACTTTAATAAAAATCATACTCTAAAATCTATTATTAATAAACCAATTCCAAATAATATATCTTTAACTAATAATTTAGAAGATATAACATCAGCAGACATAATTATTATAGCAACATCCGCTAAATATATATCTAATATTTGTTTAGAAATGAAACCCTTTTATAACAAATCTATTCCTATTTGTTTAGCTAGTAAAGGTCTAGATCTAAATACAGGTTCTTTTCTATCAGATATTATAAAAGATATTTTAAAACCCAAAAATATCTCTATTATCTCTGGTCCTACTTTTGCTATTGATTTAATTAATAAAGAACCATGTAGTTTATCTATATCTTCTAATAATTTAAAAACATCTAATTTAATTAAAAGTATTTTTGATAATAATATCAAACTTCGAACTAATAATGATATATATGGTACAGAATTATGTGGTAGTATTAAAAATGTTATAGCTATTGCCGCAGGTATATTAGAAGGTTTAGGTTATAATGAATCAACAAGAGCTTTTTTAATAACTGAAGCTCTTCATGATATAAAAGAATTATTAGAAAAATTAGAATGTAATCCCAAGACTATTTTATCTTATGCTGGTATAGGTGATTTAATATTAACTTGTAATTCTAAAAAAAGTAGAAACTACCAATATGGCATATTATTAGGTAAAAAAGAACCAAAAAAGAAAATAACAAACTATTTAACTAATAATACCACAGAAGGTTATGATACCCTTATAGCCATTAAAAAACTAATTAAAAACAGACACATAAACATACCAATTATTACAATCATCTATGATATAGTAATCAATAATAAAAACCCTGAACTATTATCAGAGTTTCTAATTCATAAAGATTAAATTATATTAGTTTTAAGTCATTTATTATATTAGAATTTCTTATAATTTAATTTTATATAAAGTTTAATATTTTTATTTCTTTTATACAAATATTTCTATATATTTTATTCTAAGACACAGTTAAATTAATGGGACCACACAGTTAAGTGAAAAAGGTTATTAATGGGACCGTCAGGATAAACTGAAGGGATCATTCACTGTACCCGAACCAGTATTCAGAGTTCCAGATACCAGATTCAGTACCGGCCGTAGTCCGGACGCGGCGACAACGCTGCTACCGTACAGGTGGCCGTTGTCGCCCACGCGGAAGACGTACGCAACCGAACCATCGAAGCTATAGGGCGACATTGTCCAATAATACTGATTATTATATAAGTAATATTTTGTGTTAGAACCACTCCTATGATTTCCGGCATATACTTGTTCATCTATTGTTGTTAATCCTATTGGATATGTTAAACTTTGGGTTCCTTCTTTTGCTTCTTGTACTGTATATAAATCATGTTCTTTATCTTCACATAAGAAGGTTGGTTCATGGATTTGAGTAGTTCTTATATATCCCCCATAATATGTTTTTTGTGTTCCTGTTCCTAAACTATCATTTCTTTCTTTTGTTATATAATCATATGCTGTTCTATCACCACA
>CANROL010000075.1 GCA_947632255.1 uncultured Bacilli bacterium | reverse complement strand
CAAGAGATAGAGCCGGTATGGAAGTGCGGGATGTTAATGCCTCTCACTATGGTCGTATTTGTCCTATCGAATCACCAGAAGGTCAAAACATTGGTTTAATTACCTCTCTTGCAGGTTATGCTAAAATTAATGAATATGGTTTTATTATGACTCCATATCGTAAAGTAATAGATGGTGTAGTTCAAGATGAAGTAGTTTATATGACTGCTGATGAAGAACAAGATTATTATATTTCGCAAGCTACTGTTAAATTAGATGAAAATAATAAAATTGTTAATGATGAAATTTTATGTCGTTTAAATGGCGATAACGTTATGGTAAAAAGAGAAAACGTTAACTTTGTTGATGTTGCTCCTAGTCAAATTGTGGCTATAACTACTAGTTGTATTCCATTTCTAGAATATGATGATGCTAATAGAACTTTGATGGGTGCGAACATGCAACGTCAAGCTGTTCCTTTACTTACCAGTGAAGCACCAATCGTTGGTACTGGTGTTGAATATATCGCCGCGCGTGACTCTGGTTCCACGGTTGTTTGTAAAGCTGATGGTGTTGTTGAATATGCTGATGGTAAAAAAATTATTGTTAAAAATGCTAAAGGTAAAGATACTTATTATCTAGCCGATTTTGAAAGAACTAATGCCTCAACTGCTCTAAATCATCATCCAATTGTTAAAAAAGGTGAAAAGGTTCATCGTGGCGAAGTTATCGCGGATGGTCCATCTACCGAAAGTGGTGAACTTGCTTTAGGTAAAAATATGACTGTTGCCTTCATGACATTTAATGGTTATAACTATGAGGATGCTGTAATATTAAATGAAAGATTAGTTAAAGATGATGTTTATACATCTCTACACTTAGAACATTATGATATCGATTGTCGGGATACTAAATTAGGTCCTGAAGAAATTACAAGAGATATTCCAAATGTTGGGGAAGAAGCTCGTAAGAACTTAGACTCTAATGGTATTGTAAGAATTGGTACCGAAGTAAAAGAAGGGGATATCTTAGTTGGTAAAGTAACACCAAAAGGTATGCAAGAACTTACTAGTGAAGAAAAATTATTACATGCCATCTTTGGTGAAAAAACAAGAGAAGTCCGTGATACATCTCTAAGGGTGGAACATGGTGCAGCTGGTATTGTTCATGATGTTAAAATATATACCAAAGAAAATTCTGATGAACTTCCTGCTGGTGTTTCTAAAGTAATTCGTGTTTATATTATTCAAAAAAGAAAAATCCAAGTTGGTGACAAAATGTCTGGTCGTCATGGTAATAAAGGTGTTATTTCCCTTATTTTACCAGAAGAAGATATGCCATATTTACCAAATGGTCGCCCAGTTGATGTTATGTTAAACCCTCTAGGTGTTCCATCGCGGATGAACATTGGGCAAATCTTAGAATTACACTTAGGTATGGCTGGTAAACTTCAAGGTGTTCATTATGCCACTCCAGTATTTGACAGTGCTACTTGGGAAGATATTCAAGAAGAAATGGCTACTGCTGGTATGGAACCAGATGGTAAAACTATATTATATAATGGTCGAACTGGTGAACCATTTGATCAACGTATTTCTGTTGGTGTTATGTATATGTTAAAACTTCATCACATGGTTGATGATAAGTTACACGCGAGAGCTACTGGACCTTATTCTTTAGTAACTCAACAACCACTTGGTGGTAAAGCTCAATTTGGTGGTCAAAGATTTGGGGAAATGGAAGTTTGGGCTCTATATGCTTATGGTGCTGCGCATGTTTTACAAGAAATCTTAACTGTAAAAGCCGATGATGTTATAGGTCGGGTTAAAGTTTATGAAGCCTTAGTTAAAGGTAAAACAGTTAATCAAGCTGGTGTTCCAGAAAGCTTTAGAGTATTAATTAAAGAATTCCAAGCTCTAGGTTTAGATATGCAAATTATTAATAATAATGATGAAGTTGTTGAATTTAAAGAACTTGAAGAAGAGGAAGACAAAGAAGATACTTTGAAAATTGAAGAAATAGATGCCGAAGCTAGTATTCGTGAAGGGGAAATAGAACCTAAATATAATGCTGAAGAAAATCCTTCAGAAGATGAATTAGATTCTGATGAAGACTTTGATGATGAATTTGAAGATGACGAATATGATGATGACTTTGACGAAGATTATGAAGATGAAGAACCTGATGAATATTTAGATAATGAAGAAAGTGAGGTTTAATCTATGATAGATGTTAATAATTTTAAAGGAATTAAAATAGGTATTGCTTCCCCAGAAAAGATCCGTAGTTGGTCTTATGGGGAAGTAGAAAAACCTGAAACTATCAATTACCGAACATTAAAACCTGAAAGAGGAGGTCTATTCTGTGAAAAAATATTTGGACCTACTAAAGATTATGAATGTTCATGTGGTAAATATAAAAGATTAAGATATAAAAATGTTATCTGTGATCGTTGTGGTGTTGAAGTTACTAAATCCCGTGTTCGTCGTGAAAGAATGGGACATATTGAACTAGCGGCTCCATGTAGTCATATTTGGTTCTTTAAAGGTGTTCCATCTAAAATGGGCCTTGTTCTAGATATGTCCCCAAGAGATCTAGAAGAAGTTTTATATTTTGTTAGTTATGTTGTTATAGATCCTGGCAATGCTCCTTTAGAACGTAAGCAAACATTATCTGATAAAGAGTATCGTGCTTATTATGAAAAATATGGTGATACTTTTAAAGTCGGTATGGGTGCTGAAGCTATTAAAGAATTATTAAAAGGTGTCGATATTGATAAAGAAGTTGCCGATTTACGTAGTGAACTTGAAAATGCAACTGGTCAAAAACGTATTCGTTTAGTTAAAAGATTAGATTGCTTAGTAGCTTTCCAAGAAAGTGGTAATAAACCCGAATGGATGGTCTTAGATGTTCTACCTGTTATTCCCCCAGAATTAAGACCAATGATCCAACTAGATGGAGGTCGTTTTGCGACATCTGATTTAAATGATTTATATCGTCGTATTATTAATCGTAATAATCGTTTAAAAAAATTACTTGAATTAGGTGCTCCAACCATTATTGTTCAAAATGAAAAAAGAATGCTTCAAGAAGCAGTAGATTCTTTATTTGACAATGGCAGGAGAGGTCGTTCTATTACCGCGGCTGGTAATCGTCCATTAAAGAGTTTATCTAGTATGTTAAAAGGTAAACAAGGACGTTTCCGTCAAAACTTATTAGGAAAACGTGTTGATTACTCTGGTCGTTCAGTTATCGTTGTTGGACCAAATTTAAAAATGTATCAATGTGGTTTACCTAAAGAAATGGCTCTTGAATTATTTAAACCTCATGTTATTCATGGTTTAGTTGAAAGAGGCTTAGCTCATAACATTAAAGGTGCTGAGCATCCTGTCTTATTAAACCGTGCTCCAACACTTCATAGATTAGGTATTCAAGCTTTTGAACCTAAATTAGTTGGTGGTAAAGCTATTCGTTTACACCCACTTGTTTGTACTGGTTTTAATGCCGATTTCGATGGTGACCAAATGGCCGTTCATATCCCACTTTCCGAAGAAGCTAAAGCCGAAGCTAGAATCTTAATGTTATCCGCAAGTAATATCTTAAACCCTAAAGATGGAAAACCAATCGTTACTCCATCTCAAGATATGGTTTTAGGTAACTGTTATTTAACAATTGAAAAAGCCGGCGAAGAAAATGAAGGCAAAGTATATAAAAATTCTAACGAAGTTTTAATGGCTTATGAAAGAAGAGAAATAACTTTACATACCAGAATTGCTCTTCCTGTTAAATCATTTAAACATAAATTATTCACGGAAGAACAATTAGATAAATATTTAGTTACTACTGCCGGTAAAATTATCTTTAATGAAATTTTACCAGATACATTCCCATATATTAATGAAGGAACTAAAGATAATATTGAAGGTATAACTCCAAGTAAATACTTTATTGCTATGGGTGAAAATATTCCAGAAGTAATAAGTAAAATGGAAATTTCTAAACCATTTGTTAAGAAAACTCTTGAATGGATTATAGCTCAAGTATTTAAAAGATATAAAACAACTGAAACATCTATCATGCTTGATAAATTAAAAGACTTAGGATTTAAATATTCTACTGTTGCAGGTATTACAGTTTCAATTTCGGATGTTGTAAGAAGTAAAAAGAAACCTGAAATAATTGCTAGTGCTAAAGAAAAAGTTGAAAAAGTCAATAAACAATTCAAACGTGGTTTAATTACGGAAGAAGAACGTTATAACAGTGTTATTAATATTTGGAACGAAGCCAATGATGAAGTTAAAAAAGAATTACAAGAAATATCTCAAGATGATTTTGATAACCCAATATTTATGATGATGAACTCTAATGCTCGTGGTTCTATTTCAAACTTTACACAACTTGCTGGTATGCGTGGTTTAATGGCTAAACCAGATGGTTCTACAGTAGAAATTCCCATTACATCATGCTTTATTGAAGGCCTAGATGTATCTGAATTCTTCTTATCAACCCATGGTTCTAGAAAAGGTTCTGCAGATACTGCCTTACGTACTGCTGACTCTGGTTATTTAACAAGACGTTTAGTTGATGTTGCCCAAGATATTATTGTTAAAGAATTTGACTGTGGCACTATCGCAGGTGTTGAAGTATATGATTTAGTAAATGATAAAGATGGTTCCGTAATTGAGTCTCTTAGTGAAAGAATATTAGGTCGTTATACTGCTAAAAAAGTACTTCATCCTGAAACTAAAGAAATGATTGTTGATAAAGATGAATTAATCACGGAGAATATCGCTGCGAAAATTGTTAAAGCCGGTGTTAAAAAAGTTGAAATTAGAAGTGTTCTAACATGTAAGACTAAAAATGGTGTTTGTCAAAAATGTTATGGTCGTAACTTAGCAACTGGTAATTTAGTTGAAACTGGTGAAGCAGTTGGTATTATGGCTGCCCAATCTATTGGTGAACCTGGTACCCAACTTACCATGAGAACATTCCATACAGGTGGTGTTGCCGGTGGTGATGATATCACTCAAGGTTTACCAAGAGTTGAAGAATTGTTTGAAGCTCGTACTCCTAAATATAAAGCCACTATCTCAGAAATTGATGGTAAAGTAATATCTATTGAAGATCAAGGTGGCAAACATAAAGTTGTTGTTGAAAATGAAGCTGGTATTCGTGAACATATCACTAATTACAATACGAAACTTCGGGTTGAAGTTGGCGATATGGTTCAAGCTGGTGAAAAATTAACTGAAGGATCTATTGCTCCAAAAGAATTACTAGCCGTAACAGATCCACTTACTGCTCAAGAATATATCTTAAAAGAAATTCAAGCTGTATATAAATTACAAGGTGTTGATATCAATGATAAACACGTTGAAATTATTGTTAAGAGAATGATTAATAAAGTTAGAATAGTTGATGCTGGTGATACTGATTTCATTGAAGGTTTAACTGTTTCTATACCGGAATTTACAGAAGGTAATAAACCAGTTATCCTAAGTGGTGGGGTACCTGCAACAGGTCGTCCTATCATGTTAGGTATTACTAAATCATCTCTCGAAACTGATAGTTATTTATCAGCAGCCTCATTCCAAGAAACAACAAGAGTATTAACAGATGCCGCCATAAAAGGTAAAGTTGATTACTTACGTGGTTTAAAAGAGAATGTTATCATTGGTAAACTTATTCCTGCTGGAACAGGTGCTAAAGAATACAATGATATTGATATGATTTTGGAAAAAGAATTCATGGAAGATGATGATGCATCAGAATATTTAGAAGATCAATTATTATCAGATAGTAATGAAGATACAACTACTCCTGATAATACTACTAATGAAGAAGAAGCTTAAAGTCTTCTTCTTTTTTTTAACTATAATTTAAAATTATATTGAATAAATTCCTTTGTTAAATAAAGTGTGAAAAATAAGGCAATTTTAATAGGTTTAAAAAAAGAGAACGCACCGAAA
>CANROL010000074.1 GCA_947632255.1 uncultured Bacilli bacterium | reverse complement strand
TATCTAAATCATAAAAACCAGTTCTAATTCCTGTTACATCACTTTTATTTTTAGCCAGTTCTTCTAATCTTTCTTGAGCTCGTCTTAATATTTCATGAATAGGCACAAATTCACTAGTTTGTCTTACTTTAACTACATTTAAAATATTTCTTTCGGCATCATCTAATAAACCCGTAATATTTTCTTCATTATATGTATTCGTAATTATATCAGTCGCCGTGTTAATCAAATTTCTTCTAATAGCTTGTTCTTTTAAAATTTTTATATAATAAGTTAAATTAGCCGCGGTAATAACACTATCAATAACTTCTGTTAAATAACTAATTCCCCCAACTTCATTTAAAACTTTTTTCTTATCAAGTTCTGCTTTAACAGTTGTTATATCTATTGGACTATTTTCTTTATATAAAGATATTATGGCATTAAAAATAAGCCTATTTTTATCAGAATAAAACATATCTTCTGTTACTTCATCATTAATAGTCTCTATTGCATCTTTATTTAAAAAAGCTACTCCTAAAACACTCATTTCTGCTTCTAAATCATGAGGTAATGCGCGATTAGCCATGTTATCACCTACTTACTTAAATTTACTTTAATTTTAAAATTAACTTTTTTATGTAAAGAAATTACTACTTCATGCATACCTAAACTAGCAATATCACTATCTAAAATAATATTTTTTTTATCAATTAAAAATCCTTCTTTTTTTAGTTCATCTGCGATTTGTTTAGTTGATATTTTCCCAAATACTTTATCTTGAGCTCCAGTTTTAACTTTAAAATTTAAAACTTTCCCTTCTAATTTATCTTTAACTTCCATATAAGCTTGAATTTGTTCTTGATTTTTAACTTCACGAGCATTAATTTCCATATCTAATACTTCTTTACTTTTTTTAGTATAAGGAACGGCAAATTTATTTTTAATTAAATAGTTATTAGCATAACCATCACTAACATTTAAAATATCATCTTTTTTTCCTACTTTTTTAACATCCTGAGTCAATATTACTTTCATAATAATTTCCTTCCATACATCATATTATATCAAAAAAAAACTACTAATAAAAGTAGTTTAATATATTATTTTTTACGAGATACAACAATCATTCCCACAAAGCCTAAGACAATTACTCCAAAAACAGTTATAACAATAATATTTCCAACAACATTAGGCCCCATTAATTTTTCTAAAGAATAAGCTTTAAATTTCAAACTTTTATCTTCACTTTGCATTTCTTTAATAGTTTTAGCAACTATATCTTCATATTCTTCAGTTTCATATTTTTTAGCCATATCAAGTAAATTATTAAAATCTGTTAAATTGCCATACATACCTAATTTATAGTCTGTACCTACTACAATAAATGGTACACTGCCCACATCTTTTTCTTCTACTTCAAAATATTCATCAAGTTTTTCTAAGAGCTTAGCATTATTTTCATTACTCCAAGTTTCATAAGTAATAATTTCTACATTATCAGGTATTTTATCTTTATTTGTATAAATAAAATCTAAAGCATCTTCACAATGAGGACATTCATCCCCTCTAAATATATATATTGTAATTTTATCTTTAGCTAACACCGTATTTGGTATTAATAATATTATCCCCATAACTATAAAAGTAATTAATTTTTTCATCTTTCCACATCCTTAATTTAAATTATAGCATTTAATATTTTTCAAGTAAACTACTTTTAACAAATTTTAGAAAATTCCAAAAAAAAGCTGTCCCTAAGGGACAACTTTCAAAAAGAATAAAAAGGGGTTGACTAGTGTGATACTAGTACCAATTCGCCTTTAAGTGAATTGGTGAATTTATTATAACAAATATTTTTATTAAATCAAGACTTTTTTAAAAATTTCTTAAAAAATCTTTAATTTTTTAAACATTCTTCTATTTCTTCTTTAGAAATACTTCCTTCTCTTATTATTTTTACTTCACTATTTTCGATTTTAACAATTGTGGATGCAATTCCTATTTTAGCTTCTCCCGCATCTAACATATAATCAATATTTAAAAAATCTTCTTTAATATCTTCAATATTAGTCCCACTAGGTTTACCGGAAATATTGGCACTTGGGGCCGCGATTGGTACTCCTGCTTTTTTAATTAAAGCTAAAGTAATATCATTATCCGGCATTCTAATCCCCACATATGGCGTATTCGCAGTTGTAATATCCGGGACAATATTCTTTTTCTTCATAATAAGTGTTAAAGGACCTGGAAAAAATTTCTTAATTAGCTTCTCTTCTTCACTACTTATTTCTTCGGTTAATTCTTTTATCATTTGAAGACTATCTACTAGTAAACTAAATGGTTTATCTAAAGGTCTTTTCTTAACTTCATATAATTTTTTTACAGCCTCTTGATCTAACCCATTAACCCCTATTCCATAAACAGTTTCTGTAGGAAATATAACTATACCTCCATTTTTAATTTTTAAAGCTACTTCATCTAAATCTTCATCTTTAATTTTATTTCTAACATCAATTATTTTAACCATTTTTTATTCCTCATTTTTCTAATTCTTTATCAACCATCTCTATATATTCTTGAGCTATATCTCTTTGTTTATTATCAACAATATATTTAGCAAAATCTCGATAATTACCATCAAATTCTACTAAAGCTAAAAATATATTGCCATCTAATTGAGCTAAATAAACTTGTTCATTTACTAAAGATAAAGGTAAATATTGCCGAGGATGTATTTCATATTTTTTAGTTACTCCTCCCTTTAAAAGTAATTCTTTATCTGGATTATCTTTATAAGAAATATAATCAACACAATATATATAATCTAAATATAATAATAATTGTCTAAAACTATAAGATAATTGATATTTATCTTGAACTAGTTTATATCTTTCCTCTAATACTTTTAAACCCCAATTATTATTATATAAATAATTTATTGATACAAAATAATCTTTGGGAACATCCATTATAATAGCTAACTTAGTAAGTAAATTATCATATAATTCGTAAATTTGTAAGCTAGATATTACTACTCCTCCATCTTTCATCCTTAAATTTGAAGTCGGTATTATCCTTTCTTCATATTCTATATTATGAATAGTTTTATATATTTCTTCGGCTATATATTCGGTTTGAGCTTCCATGATTAAGCGCCCTATATTGCTTTCTTGATTTATACCAACTTCAAAGTTTAAAGGATTAGTTTGAGCTGCATGATGAATTTCATGATATATAACCATCTCTTTTAAAGGTTCATCTAAATTATCTCTAATATAAAGTGTTTTACTAGAATAATCAATAAAACCATTAACATCATTTTTATAAACTTGATAGTTTTCATTATAAAATTCTATTCTATTAACAAAATTTAAAGTATTTTTTATTAATTTATCTAAAGATACACTTGTTGGAATAACTTTTCTTTTTAAAGCTACATAAAAATAATTAGTTAAATATTCTAATGTTTTACTATCAATATTAGGATTTAAAGTTTTAATATAATTACTTATTTCTTTTATAGTCATAATATTCCACCTAACTTAAATTAAAAGCCCTTTATAGGGCTAAATTTCTAATTGGTGTCCCCAAGGTGACTCGAACACCTATCGATTGCTTAGGAGGCAACTGCACTATCCTGTTGTGCTATGGGAACATTTAGCAAAATAATTATATAACTATTTTGCTTAATAATCAATTCATTAATTTTTGTAATTTTTCTTCTTCTTGGGCTAATTTTTCTTTTTCACTTTCAACTAAATTACTTGGTGCTTTACTAACAAAAGCTTGATTTGCAAGTAAACCTTTTCTTTTATTTATTGAAGCCTTTAAAGTCTCTATTTCTTTTTGTAATTGTAATTTATCTTCTTCTGTCTGTTCTTTTTCATAATATAAAGTTACATCAAATTCTTTATAAACAACATTATAACTCATAATATCTAAACTATCATTAACAATATTTTGTATCTTTAATATTTTCTTAATAAGTTCATAATCACTATTATTATTAAACTTAACTTGAACAGTTTTATCTAAATGATTTTCTTGATAAGTTTTTCGATAAATCCTGACAAATTCTATTAAATCTTTAACTTCTTGTTCTTCTTTTTTAAATATTTCTTTTTTATTATAAACTGGATAACTACTTACCATAATATTTTCATTAATATTAGGTATTTTACTATATATTTCATCAGTTACATAAGGCATAAATGGATGAAGCATTTTTAAAATTCCCCTTAAAATTTGTTTTAAAACTAATTTTGTCGTATTATCATCCAAACTAAATTTAGCAAATTCTATATAATTATCACAAAAATCATTATAAATAAAATTATATATTTCATCACCGGCATTATTAAGTTCAAATTTATCCATATATTTAGTTACATTTTTAACAGTTTCATTATATCTAGTTAAAATCCATTTATCAACTTGTTTTAAATTTAATTCTTCTTCTTTAACATCTTCAATATTCATTAAAACAAAACGTGATGCATTCCAAAGTTTATTAATAAAATTCCAAGTTGCTTTCAAGTTTTCTTCATCAAATTTTAAATCCATTCCATTTGATACCGCGGTAGTTAAATAAAATCTTAAAGCATCGGCACCATATTTTTCACACATTTCAATTGGATCAATACCATTACCTAAACTCTTAGACATTTTTCTTCCTTCTTTATCCCGAATAAGTCCATGAATTAAACAATATTCAAATGGTCTTTTTCCTAAAAATTCTAAACCTTGAAAAGTCATTCTATTTACCCAAAAAGGAATTATATCATAACCCGTTACTAATAAGTTATTAGGGTAATATGTTTTTAAATCTTCAGTATTATCAGGCCAACCTAAAGTTGAAAATGGCCATAAAGCACTAGAAAACCAGGTATCTAAAACATCAGGATCTTGTACCCAACCATCTTCTTTTGGAGCCTCTAATCCCACATATACTTCGCCATTTTTATACCAAGCAGGAATTCTATGTCCCCACCAAAGTTGTCTTGATATACACCAGTCATATGTAATTTCCATCCAATGGTTCATTATTTTTTCAAATCTTTTTGGTACAAAATTAACTTTTGTCTCTTTATTTTTTTGATTATTTAAAACTTGATCGGCTAAAGGACGCATTTTAACAAACCATTGTTTAGATATCATTGGTTCAATTAAAACACCAGATCTTTCACTAAATGGAGCATTATGCGTAATATCTTCAACCTTTAAAAGTAGTCCTTGTTCTTTTAAATCCCCAATTAATTTTTCTCGAGCGATATAGCGATCTAAACCTTCATAGCCAACCGCGACTTTATTCATCGTTCCATCCAAATTAATACATTGAATAGCATCTAAGTTATGTCTTTTTCCAACTTCATAGTCATTAGGATCATGATAAGGGGTTATTTTTACACAACCAGTACCTTTATCCATATCGGCATGTTCATCTAAAACAATAGGAATAATTCTATTAACAATGGGAAGTATTACATTTTTCCCATGATATTTTTTATAGCGTTCATCATTAGGATTAACAGCCACCGCCGTATCCCCGAATAAAGTTTCCGGTCTAGTTGTTGCTACATCTAAATATTCTTCACTACCCTCAATTTTATATTTTAAGTGATAAAAAGCCCCAGGTATATCTTTATATATTACTTCTTCATTTGATAAAGCCGTCATGGCAGCTGGATCCCAGTTAATAATCTATTCCCCTTGATAAATTAAACCTTTATTATATAAATCTACAAATACTTTTCTAACTGCTTTAGATAACCCTTCATCTAAAGTAAATCTTTCTTTGGAATAAGCTAGAGATAAACCTAAAGTTGCCCATTGCCTATGAATATTTAAAGCATATTCTTCTTTCCATTCCCAAGCATATTTAAGCCATTCTTCTCTTGTTAAAGAACGGGGATTAATACCCATATTACTTAATTTTTGGTCAACTTTTGCTTGAGTTGCAATTCCTGCATGATCCATTCCTGGAAGCCATAAAGTTTCAAATCATTGCATTCTTTTATAACGAATAATTGTA
>CANROL010000073.1 GCA_947632255.1 uncultured Bacilli bacterium | reverse complement strand
GGGGAACTAGCTCAGCTGGCTAGAGCATCTGCCCTGCACGCAGAGGGTCGCGGGTTCGAATCCCACGTTCTCCACCAGATTGATATCAAACTCGAACTTTTCAGTTTATTTGATTAGTTCGAGTTTTATTTTGTAAAAAATTATGGTATAATATTTATTATAGAGATTTAAATAATTAAAGGATTTTAAGGAGGTTTTGTATGAATAAAGAAATAATAAAATCAGAAATTAATGTAAACAATAATAAAATCAGTATATTGAGAATTGGAAATAAAGAGTATATTTCTCTTACTGATTTGGCTAGATATGCTGATGAAGATGATCCAAGATATCCTATTCAAAACTGGATGCGTAATAAAGATGTTATAGCTTATTTAGGATTGTGGGAACAATTAAACAATGAAAATTTCAAAGGTGTCGAATTCGACACGTTTAAAAATGAAGCAGGTAGTAATAAATTTAAAATATCACCTCAAAAATGGATTAAAGAAACCAATGCAATTGGAATAATATCTAAATCTGGTAATAATGGTGGAACTTATGCTTGTAGTGATATAGCTTTAGAATTTGCTAGTTGGTTATCACCAGAATTTAAATTGTATGTTATTCAAGAATTTGAAAGATTAAAAAAGAATGAAGCTTATCAATACAAGTTAGATTGGTCCGCTAGTAGAATGCTTGCTAAATCTAATTATCATATTCATACCGATTCAATTAAAGAAAATATTATTCCTAAATTAACTGAAAAGCAAAAACAATATGTGTATGCCGAAGAAGCTGACGTTTTAAATGTTGCTTTATTTGGGATGACAGCTAAAGAATGGCGAGATAAAAATCCTAATATTGAAGGAAATATACGCGATTATACGGATTTAAAACATTTACTTATTTTATGTAATTTAGAAAATATAAATGCGGAACTTATTAATGATGGTATAAAGCAAAAAGAAAGATTAGTAAAACTTAATAATTCGGCGATTAGACAAATGAAAATTCTAGAACATGATAAATCTATAAAAGAACTTGAAAATTTAAATAAAAAATTAATAGTTAATAAATAATAAAAATACTTATATAAAAACATTGTATTAAAATTAACTCCATTTTGAAGTGGGGTTTTATTATACTAAAATTTAGATATATGATTTTTAAATTTTATATATATTGATAAAAATGTATAGTTTTTTTGATATAATTTTGTTATAATTATAAAAGAATAGAGGAATAAAAAATGGAAAGAGTATTAAGGACTAGTGAATTAGAAAAGTTAGATGCTTATTTTCGGGCGGCCAATTATCTTGCTGCTTGTGAACTTTATTTAAAAGATAATCCTTTACTTAAAGAACCTCTTAAATTAGAGCATATTAAAAATAAATTAGTTGGTCACTGGGGAACAACACCTGGCCAAAATTTTATTTATTTACATTTAAATCGTATTATTATTAAAAATAATTTAGATATGATATATATCAGTGGCCCTGGTCATGGGGGCGGTGCAGCTTACTCTAACGTTTATTTAGAAAAAACTTATAGTGAAGTATATCCCGATATTACTTATGATGAAGATGGTTTAAAAAAATTATTTAAACAATTTAGTTTTCCAGGTGGAACATCTTCCCATGTTGCTCCTGAGATACCAGGCTCAATTAATGAAGGTGGAGAACTAGGTTATAGCCTTGCCCATGCCTTTGGGGCCGTAATAGACAATCCTTCTTTGTGGGCTGCTTGTGTAGTTGGGGATGGGGAAGCTGAAACGGGACCTTTAAGTACTAGTTGGCAATTAAATAAATTTTTAAATCCTAAAACGGATGGCGTAGTATTACCAATTCTTCATTTAAATGGTTATAAAATTGCTAATCCTACTGTACTAGCGAGAATAAGTGAAGAAGAACTTTTAATGTATTTTAAAGGTTTAGGTTGGGATCCCATCTTGGTAAGTTATAAAAATGAAGCTTTAATTCATGAAGAAATGGCCTCTGCCTTAGATTTAGTTGTCGAAAAAATAAAATTAATTAAAAAACGGGCTTTAGAAGATAATGACACGACCAGACCTAGATGGCCAATGATTATTTTAAGAACTCCAAAAGGATGGACTGGACCTAAAGTTGTGGAAGAAAAAATCGTGGAAGGAACCTTTAGAGCGCATCAAGTACCAGTGATGGTTGATAAAGAACATATAGATAATTTAGAAATATTAGAAGATTGGTTAAAAAGTTACCGCCCTTGGGAATTATTTGATGGGGAAGGGACTTTAAAAAGAGGGCTTCAAGATTTAATTCCACCTCAAAATAGAAGAATGGGTTCTAATCCTCATGCCAATGGAGGAATACTTTTACAAGAATTAGTAATGCCTGATTTTAAAAATTATATGTTAGAAATTCCTAAACCAGGTGTTATTAAAGCTAGTGATATGACTGAACTTTCCAAGTTTATTCGGGATATTGTTAAATTAAATCCTCATAATTACCGGATATTTGGTCCTGATGAAGCATTATCTAATCGTTTAAGTCATGTTTTTGAAGTTACTAATCGCAAATGGAATGGCGAAACAATTAAAGGCGATGAATATTTAAATACTGATGGTGCTATTATTGATTCTTTCTTATCTGAACATGCTTGTGAGGGTATGTTAGAAGGTTATCTTTTAACCGGTCGTCATGGTTTTATCCATACTTATGAAGCTTTTAGCCGAATAATTGATAGTATGGTATCCCAACATGCTAAATGGCTTAAAATATGTAAAGAACTTCCATGGCGAAAAAGTATATCTAGTTTAAATATTATTTTAACTAGTCATGTTTGGCAACAAGACCACAATGGATTTACGCATCAAGATCCTGGTTTTTTAAATCATATTGTTACTAAAAAAGCAGATATTGTGCGAATTTATTTACCAATAGATACTAATACTTTAATTTCAACTTTTAATCATATTACAACGACTAAAGATTATATTAATGTTGTTGTTGCTAGTAAACATCTTACTTTGCAATGGTTAAATAAAGAAGAGGCAATTAGTTTATGTACTAAAGGCGTAGATCGGTTAGATTTTATTAGTAATGATGATAGTGCTTGTGACATAGTTTTAGCTAGTGCCGGTGATACACCAACTCTAGAAGTAATCGCCGCCTCTAAAATAATGCAAAAATTTATTCCTGATTTAAAAATAAGAGTGGTAACTGTTGTTGATTTAATGCGTCTTGACAGTCATCATCCACATGGTTTAAGTGATGAAGAATATGATCGATTATTTACAAAAGATAAACCTATTATTTTTGCTTTTCATGGTTATCCTAATTTAATTCATGAACTTACTTATAATCGTCATAATAATAATTTACATGTTCGTGGTTATAATGAAGAAGGAGCTATAACAACTCCATTTGATATGCGGGTTTTAAATAAAATTGATCGTTATAATTTAATTAAGTTAGCTTTAAAACATTTAAATATAAATAATTCTAATAAAGAAGCATTACAAAAATATGCTAGTGATATGCTTGAAAAACACCAAAGATATATTAAAGAATATGGTATAGATATGCCCGAAGTTAGTGATTTTAATTTAGAAGAAAGGAATGAATAATATGTTATATGATTATATAATTATTGGTTCAGGTATGGGTGGCTTAGCAGCTGGTCTTAATTTAATTAAACATAAAAAGAAAGTTTTAATTTTAGAAAAAAATAGCTTACCTGGAGGTCTTGTTACAACATTTAGACGTGGACGTTTTGAATTTGATACTAGCCTATATTATTTATTCGATTATGGTGATGAAATAAATCCCGGTTCTTTGCAAAAATTATTAAAAGAAGAAAATATTGATTTAAATACTAAAGTAACAGATTTTAATATGCGAATTCATGATTTAAAAACTAATGATGATTTTATGGTGAATGGGGATTTTGATAGTTTTAGAATAGAATTAGAAAAATTAAAAATGGATTCAACACCCTCTATAAATAAATTATTAAGTATTATAAAAGAAATTCATACGGCTTTAGAATGTTTTAAAAATAATGATGAAGCTTATACTAAATATCCTAATTTCTTAAAATATCTTGATAAATATACTAATGAAGCTTTAAAAGATATTGGAATGCCTAGAGAAACTATTAATCGTTTATGTTATATGTGGGTAGTAATTGGATGTCCAATAAATAAATTATCTTTTATTGATTTTTGTGATATTATGTATAAAATGATTTATAAAAAACAGGTTGTAGCAACTTCTAAAGCTTTAGATTTTTCTCTTAAAATAGCAGATTGTTATCAAAAAAATGGGGGTAAAATATTTTATAATTCTTGTGTTTCTAAAATTACGAAAGAAAATAATATTTATTTAATTAAAACTGTAGATAATCTAGAATATAAAGCTAAAAATATTATTTGTGATGTATCAGCACGTTATGTAAATAAATATTTATTAGAAAATGTTTCAAAAGAACAATTAAAGCTAGATAATGCTCGTAGTTTGTCCCCAAATTGTTTTGTTCTATACTTAGGCTTAAATGCTAGTTATGATAAAATTGGTTTAACTAATTATCATTATTATTTATTTGATGATTTAAGAAGTGATATGTGTATAAGTAAAATGATGAATACTAATCATCATACGATGGAAGCTATTATACCTAATGTAGTAAATGAAGGTGCTAGTCCTAAAAATACAACAATTTTAATTCTTAAAAAAACATTTTATTATAATGAATTTTCTAATTTAAATAAATATAATTATGAAAAATATAAAGAAGAAATGGCTCAAAATATGATTAATGATTTTACTAAATATTTTGGTATTGATATTGAAGAATATATTGAAGAAATAGAAATAGCTTCTCCTAAAACATTTAGAAGTTATGTAAATACTATAAATGGTTCAATATTTGGTTATGCTAGAAGTAGTAATGATAATATGATTAATCGTCTTATTTCTTATGAAGATGAAAAAATACCTAATATAAGTTATGTTGGCTCTAATGCTGTTTTGGGAGGATTTATTAATAATGCTTATGAAAGTGGTTATTATGTGACAAATAAATTATTAGAAAAAGAGGTACAAAATGACTAGTAAAATTGAAAATTTAAGAAAAGAACGGGCTAGTATTATTAAATCATATCGTGATAAAGAAATAAAAGATACTAATATTGATCTTCTTAGCAAGGAAGATAAAGATTTACAATATGTTGTAGTTAAAGATATAATAGTTGAGACTCCTGATACGAAAAGTTTTATTTTAGTTCCTAATAATGTTGAAACTACTTCGCTAGCATCATTTGAGCCAGGTCAATATATAAGTATTAAATTAAATATCGATGATATTTATACGACTAGAGCTTATTCTTTATCAAGTAGTCCTCTTGAAACTCAAAAAGGATTTTACCGAATTACTATTAAAAAAGTAAATAATGGTTTAGTAAGTAATTATATGTTAAATGAAGTAAAAGTCGGGGATAATCTTACTATATCTAAACCCGTGGGGGAATTTACTTATAATCAAATTCGTGATGAAGATAATATTATTGCTATAGCTGGGGGTTCAGGCATTACACCATTTATTAGTTTAGCTAAATATATTAATGATGAAAAATTAAATGTTAATTTAACGGTCTTTTATGCAGTTAGAACGGAAGAAGATATTATCTTTAAAGATGAAATAACTAAATTAATGAGTAAAAATGTAAAATTTGTTATTACTTTAACTAGGGAAGAAAATGATAATTATTTACATGGCTATTTTACTAAAGATATGTTTATTCCTTATCTAAAAGAATTTAATACAGTCTTTATGTGTGGACCTAAAAATATATATCAAGCGATGAATGATATTTTAAATGAACTTGATATACCTCGTAAAAATGTCCATTATGAAAATTTTTATAATGATTATACCCCTAATGAAATAAAAACTTATGAACTTAAAGTTATTTTAAAAAATGATTTAGTTATTGGTAAATGTTATAGTAATAAAACTTTATTGGTAGCATTAGAAGAAGCGGGAGTTCAAGCCCCATCAAAGTTTTATTACTATAACAT
>CANROL010000072.1 GCA_947632255.1 uncultured Bacilli bacterium | reverse complement strand
TTCAATCATAATAAAAAGAAGTGTAATATTCAATCACATTTCTGTAATTAATTATTACACTTTTATAGTACCAAAAAAGAGTGAAGAAAATATCATTAATTTAACAGAATTAATTAATTTAAAAACTATGAGATATGGTATTATAGGTATGGCTTTATTCTTTATTATTTTAGTAATTATCTCTACTTTTAAAAATATTTCTTCTTCCTCTTTAGTTAGTTTATTAAGTGCCTATAACGCGATTACTTTTTTAAGTCGTTATAAAATAAAAAAAGATAAAACTGATTTATTCACAGGTATTATGTTCTTTATTGCCGTAGTTTGTAATACTATTGCTTTTATTTTATCTTAAAAATTAAATGTTCTACCTAAAGTAGAGCGTTTTTTAACTAAAAATGAGTGTTTTTATTGTATAATGTAACTATGGAGGAGATATTGAAATGAATAATATTGATTTTGGTAATTATTTATATCAACTAAGAAAAGATAACAATTTAACACAAAGATTTGTTGCTTATCAACTAAATGTCACTGATAAAGCAGTAAGTAAATGGGAAATGGGAAAATCTAAACCGGATTTAGACAAATTAAAATTACTGGCAACTTTATATAATGTACCTTTAAAGGATTTATTAGATTGTGATATTAAAAAAGATGTAAAAATTAATAAAATTGTTTTAACTGGTGGACCTTGCGCTGGAAAAACTACTGCCCTAACTTGGATTAATAATTATTTTTCTAAAAGAGGTTACAGTGTTTTATTTGTGCCAGAAACCGCAACGGAATTAATTACTAATGGTGTTGCTCCTTGGACTTGTGAAACTAACTATGATTATCAAACATTTCAAATTAGATTACAAAAATTAAAAGAGCAAATATTTGATGAAGCTGCTAAAAAACTTAAAAATAATAAAATACTTATAGTCTGTGATCGTGGCATATTAGATAATAAAGCTTATATGAAAAATGTCGAATTTAAAAGAGTATTAAAAGAATTAGGAACTAGTGAAGTAAAAGAAAGAGATTCTTATGATGCTGTATTTCATTTAGTAAGTGCTTCTAAAGGAAAAGAGGAAGCTTATACTCTAGCTAACAACATTGCAAGATCCGAAACTATTGAAGAAGCAAGAATACTTGATGATAAAATTATTGCCGCTTGGACTGGTCATCCTCATTTTAGAATTATTGATAATAGCACCGAATTTGAAGAAAAATTAGAAAGATTATTAAAAGAAATTACTTCTTTTTTAGGTGAACCAGAGCCATTTGAAATTGAAAGAAAATTCTTGATTTATTTTCCTAATATAAAAGAATTAGAAAATATGCCTAATTGTACCAAAGTAGATATTACTCAAACCTATTTAAAAAGTAAAGATGGCACTGAAAGAAGAATTAGAGCCCGTGGTATTGATGGTGATTATCTTTATTATTTAACTGAAAAAAGAAATGTTACTCCTATCAAAAGAATTGAAGTAGAAAGAAAATTAACGCAAGATGAATATTTAAAATTACTAATGGAATCAGATAATAAATTACATACCATACATAAAACAAGGTATTGCTTAACCGAGAATAATCAATATTTTGAAATTGATATCTACCCTGAATGGAATAATCAAGCCATCATGGAAATAGAACTAAACAGTGAAGATGAAAAAATAAATATCCCTAAATTTATTAAAATAATAAAAGAAGTAACAGCTGATAATAGTTACAAAAATCATCAAATGGCCAAAGAAATGCCTAATGAATTAGTAAGAAAGAGACAAAAAAATTAAAAGAATTGATGGCTAAAAAAATCTATTATTTGATTAACTAAAACTAAATGCGTGTCGAAAAATGATAACCTTTGTCGAATTAACAGAAATCGCTTGCATTTAACTTTTTTTTATAATAATATAGTGCTTGCAAAGGCGATATTTCCCTTTGCGGCATTTGATTACTATATAATCTTGTTAAATAATAGCAAGATAAGATTTATTAAAAACGATTAAGAAAGGATTATTGAATTTTCCATTATTTCATCTCCCTTTCCTATTTTTTCTAATTCACTAATTATTGCATTAATAAATCTATAGTAAAAACTTAAAACGCTTTTAAGCGTTTTTGTTTTTCAAACAAATAATATTAAATTTTAAATAAGTTGACTTTTTCTAGGAATAATGTTATAATCTTCCTAGAAAAAGGAAACAATTAACATGAATAATTATGATAAAATTTTAAATATGGTTAAAGCAAACCATGGGTATATAACTACAAAAGAAATTGATAGTTTAAATATTAGCAGAACATTTTTAAGCAATTTAGTAAAAGATGCTAAATTAGAAAGAGTTGGAGCAGGTGTTTATAAATTACCAGAATATCCAATTGATAATTTTTATATTTTATCTAAAAGTAGTAAGAATATGAGTTTTTCACATGCTACTGCATTATATTTACACAATATGACTGATAGAATTCCATTGATTTATGATATTACTGTTCCATATCATTACAGTGGTAATTTATTAAATAATAAGAATGTTTCTCTTAGATATGTAAAAGATAATATTTTTAAACTAGGAATGATAGATGTTAAAACGATTAATAATTTAACGGTTAAATGTTATGATTTGGAAAGAACATTATGTGATATTATTAAAGATAAAAATAGGATGGATAAAGAAATTTATGCTAAAGCTTTAAAAGAATATGCTAGAAGTAAAAATAAGAATATATTAAAATTAGTTAAATATGCTAAAAAATTAGATATTGAAAAAGAAGTAGTAGAATTAATGGAGGTATTATTATAAATGAATTCTGATAAATTAAACAACATTATTAAAAAGAAGTCCAAAGGAAATAATAATTTAGCACATCACTTTCATCAAATGTTTTTCTTTGAACATGTCTTAGAAAGACTAGAAAAAAGTAAATATAAAGATAATATTATTTTAAAAGGAGGAGTTTTACTTTCTTCTATTATTGGTGAAGATTTAAGAACTACTAAAGATATAGATGCTACTTTAAAAAGTTTACCTTTAACTATAGATTCTGTTAGAAATATCTTTGAAGAAATACTATCTATAAATATAAATGATAATGTTAATTTTGAAATAATAGATATTAAAGATATTAGATTAGAAGACGAATATGGTGGATTTAAATTGAATATTAAAGGTACATTTGATAAAATAAGGACAAATTTTTTTATAGAAATAACAACTGGGGATATTATTACTCCAAGAGAAATTAAATATCCATATAATTCTATTTTTGAAGATAAGAAAATAAATATTATGGCTTATACTCTTGTTATCGCAGAAAAATTTGAAAGTATTATAAGTAAGAATATTACTACAACAAGAGCTAAGGATTTTTATGATTTATACATGCTAATGAATAAACATGAATATGAAATTGATAATAAAAATTTAATAAAAGCTATTGAAAATACTTTTAATAAAAGAAATACAGAGTTTAAATTAGATGATTTTAAAGAAATATTACAGTTATTAAAAAATAGCAAAACTTTAAAGGAAGTATTTAATGATTATCAAAATAAATTAGAGTACGCAAAAAATGTTAGTTATGATGATACAATTAAAGCTATAAATAAAATAATTAATATAATAGAATTGGAATATGATGAAGTATAATTAATAAACTAAAATAAAACGATTTAGTTTATTTTTATCGTGGATAATAAAAAAATATACTATATTAAGTAAATATATTTAATTTACATCGTTAATTCTTAGTGTTATACTATTATTACCAAGACATAACACGAAAGGAAGTAATAATATGTGTACCGCAATAACATATAGTACCAAAAATCATTATTTTGGTCGTAATTTAGATTTAGAATATTCATATCAAGAAACAGTTACAATAACTCCAAGGAATTATCCTTTAAAATTTAGAAAAGTTAATTCTTTAAATAAACATTATGCACTAATAGGAATGGCTTATGTTGCCAATAATTATCCTTTATATTATGATGCTATAAATGAAGTTGGTTTAGGCATGGCTGGTCTAAATTTTCCGGGGAATGCTTATTATCAAGAAATAGATGAAGCTAAAGATAATATTGCCCCTTTTGAATTTATTCCTTGGGTTTTAGCTCAATGCTCAAATATTTTAGAAGTAAAAGAGTTACTTACTAAAATAAATATTGCTAACATTAACTTTAGTTCCGAATTGCCAGCATCGCCCCTTCACTGGATAATCGCCGATAAAGAAAATTCCATTGTTGTAGAATCAATGCGTGATGGCCTAAAAATATATGATAACCCCGTTGGGGTTTTAACCAATAATCCACCATTTAATATTCAATTATTTAATCTTAATAATTATATGAGTTTATCTACTAATCCTCCTGTAAATAATTTTTCATCTAAATTAAATTTAGATACTTACAGTAGGGGCATGGGAGCTTTGGGCATGCCTGGTGATTTATCATCATCTTCACGTTTTGTTAAAGCATCATTTACAAAAATGAATTCTAAATCTTTTGATGACGAATTATCTAGTGTCAGTCAGTTCTTTCACATCCTCCATTCTGTTGAACAACAAAGAGGCTGTGTCTATATGGGTGAAGATAAATATGAAATAACTATTTATAGTTCATGCTGTAATTTAGATCAAGGAATTTATTACTATACAACTTATGATAATCATCAAATATCATGTATCGATATGCATAAAGAGAATTTAGAGCAAACTGAATTAATTAGTTATCCTTTAATAGAAGAAGAACAAATATATAAACAAAATTAATTATAATAAATGAGGTTTTATAAATGAAAAAATTAAAAAAAGTTTTAACAACAATTAAATACAATATATCAACATTAATTGGTTTTGAATTAATCTTTAAATTATTAAGTCTAATTTTTTTTACCCCCATATTTTTAAAAAGTTTTACTTTAATAATGAAAATAACCGGTTTTAAATATATTACTTTAGAAAATGTTTTTAGCTTTTTATTTAAACCAGTAACAATTGTTATGCTTATTATTTTACTTCTTCTAATGATGCTTTATACGATGTTTGATATAACAACAATTATTATAATATTAGATAGTTCTTATCATAAAAAGAAAATAAACATAATGGATGCTCTAAAATTATCTTTAAGTAAATGTAAAAATTTATTTAAAATTAAAAACATTTCTTTAGCATTTTTAGTAATATTTTTAATACCCTTTTTAAATATAGGTATCTCATCTAGTTTTATATCCGTAATTAAAATACCAGAATTTATATTAGACTTTATTTTAAATAATAAAACTTTACTTATTTTATATGCTATATTAGTTATCTTTTTATTAATATTATTATTAAGATGGATCTATTCTTTACATTATTTTATTTTAGAAGATTTAAGTTTTAAAGAAGCTAGGAAAAAAAGTATAGAATTAAGTAAAAAGAAACATATAAAAGATTTATTAACTTTAGTTTTAGTTCAAGCATCTATTGCTTTAATTTATTTTGTTTTTATAATAATAGGAATACTTTTAATTATTTTATTTAATAAATTATTTGGTAAATATATATTATTAAAATCTCTTACTTCAACAGTTATATGGTTATTTTTAGGTATATCATTTATTTTTATATCTTTATTATCCACTCCAATAAGTTATGCTTCTTTAAGTGTAATGTATTATTTTCATAAATTAGAAAAGAAAGAAGATATTAAACCTCTTTTAATAGAAAGTAAAGATAAGAAAAATAAAACTAATAAAATATTAAAAAAAGCTATTATAGGTTTAAGTATTATAAGTTTTATTTTAGCGACATTATTTACTTATGGTTTATATAAAGGTAAATATAATTTAAATATCGAATATGTTCGTACTTTAGAAGTAACGGCGCATCGGGGAGCTTCTAAAAATTATCCTGAAAATACGATGAGTGCTTTTATTGGAGCTAAAGATTTAGGAGCTGACTGGATAGAACTTGATGTGCAACAAACTAAAGATGGTGAAATTATTGTTTCACATGATACTAATTTATCACGTATTACAGGAATAAATAAAGAAATAATTGATTTAAATTATGATGAAATAAAAGATTTAGATGCTGGTAGTTTCTTTGATAAAAATATCAAGATGAAAGAATGC
>CANROL010000071.1 GCA_947632255.1 uncultured Bacilli bacterium | reverse complement strand
AACACCTATAATACCTAAATTTGCTAAAGAAAAAATAGGTGGTAGTTTACATGGAGATACTTATTATTCATTAAGAAAGTACCAAGATGGAGAAGAAGAGAAAACAGATATTGTTTCTAGAATTGATATAGCTAGTTCTTCTTTTGATGAAAAGAAATTAGAATGTATTTTAGAAAAAAATGGTGGATCAAAAGAAGTTTATAATACTATTAAAGAATGGTTAGGTACTGATAAAGGTGATGTTGCTTATAAGAAACATGATGGATATCCTACTAATCCTAAAACAGGTAATTTAATTAAAAAGGTTAAAATTACTAGTGAATATAAAGGTAAAGGTCATTTAATTGGTAATAAGTTAGTAGATAAGAAAGATATTTGCCTAATAAATGTTTATAAAAAGGTAGATGAAGATTTATTATATTTTGTTGCTTGTGATGCTCTTGATTTTTTCCAAATAAAGAAAGGTCAAGATATAGATGTTGATGTATGGTGGGGAAGAGACAACAATCATAAGGTTTATAAATATAGTGAATTGGCAGATGAATTTGTTTTGTATGTTTCATTAAAGAAAAATGATTATATTGAAATTGTAATGAAAAATGGCCATAAAGGTAGAGGGTATGTTAATGGATTTACTAGTGGAAAATTCGAAGTTAAGAGTGCTCTTGGAGATGGAATGGACATTATTGGTAAAAATAGTTTATTTAATAAAGAGCTATTTCAATACCAATTGACAGTATCAACTATTGAAACAATTAGTATTATTAAATTAAATAATTTAGGTAAAGTTGAATAATGGGTTATAGACAAGTTTTTATTAAAAAGAGTGAAAAGCTAAGTTTTAAAGATAATCAATTAGTAGTTTTTAAAGATGAAGAAGAAACTAAGATTCCTCTAGAAGATATTAATTTTATACTTTTAGAGGATTCTACTACTATTGTAACGACAAGACTACTTGCTGAAATTGGTAAAAATGGTATTGCATTAATTATTTGTGATGAAAAACATAATCCTACTTCAATTATGTATCCATATAACTATCATTATAAACAATTAGAAAATCTGGAATTACAACTTGAAAATACTAATATTTTAAAAGATGAATTATGGAAATTAATAGTAATTTCCAAAATAAATAATCAAAAGCATTTATTAGAGGTAAAAACAATGGATGAGTATACTATCGAAAAAATAGATAGCTTTATTAGTGAGGTTCAGCCAGGAGATACTGGCAATAGAGAAGGTTTAGCTGCTAAAATGTATTTTAGAAGTTTATTTGGTAGTGAATTTGTTAGACATTTTGATGATGGAATAAATAATGCTTTGAACTATGGATATACAATATTAAGAAGCTGTTTAGTTAGAATACTTAGTTCTTATGGATTATTAACTTATTATGGTATTAATCATAAATCTAAAACAAATAATTTTAATTTAGCTTATGATTTGGTTGAACCTTTTCGTCCTATAGTGGATGAATTTGTCTTTAATAATGTAGATATAGTAACTGATGAATTATCATATGATATAAGAAAACAACTGGTAAATTTAATTAATAAAGAAGTTGTAATAGAAGGTAAACATTGTACTGTGGAGTATGCAATGGACTTATTAGTTCAAAGCTATATTAAATCTTTAACTACTGGTGAAATAAAATTAAGTTTACCAAGTTTGATTTATGGTTAATAGATTTATGCGTTTAATAGTTATGTTTGATTTACCAGTTGTTACTGAAAGAGATAAAAAAATATATTCTAAATTTAGAAGATTCTTATTAGATGATGGATATTTTATGATTCAATATTCAGTATATGCTAGAATTTGTAAAAATGCTGATGATGTTAGAAAACACGAGATTAAATTAGGAGTTAATATGCCTTCTAAAGGCAATGTTAGAATGTTACAAGTTACAGAAAATCAATTTGAAAATATGAAAATACTATGTGGTAAGAAGGTTAACGAAGAAAAAATTGGTATGGATTCATTAATTACTTTTGAATAATTTAAAAAAATATTTTTGTAGTTATATTATTGCATCAGTGGTCCAGTAGGATCTATGATGCTTTTTTATTAACTAGTTATTGTCATCAGGCAATGTTATATTTTTTCATAATAAAAGCTCTCTTCTTTGGAGTGCTTCATATTTTTCTTTATATTTCTTGTTTAATTCTTTTATTTTTTTCGATACTTTTTAATATTTTAATTGCTTAAAATTAACAGGGTACTGTAACAAGAAAGACCTGAAGCCTTGACAATATGGAGAAATGGTGTTGAAGAAATGATAAAAAGAATCAAGCCATCAACTATATTGGTTTATGGTGGAGAAATAGAATTCGACTATGGAGATATCGAAGTAATTTATTATGATAATAAAGTTACAGAACGCATTAAAAATTTGAAGAACCAGGAAGAAGTGGTATAATTATGGGTGGCAGAGGAGTATATAGTCAAAGCATAAAGAAAAGAGTTCCCAATTATAAGAACGCAAAAGTTTATAAATCCAAAATAGTCAATTATCTTTTAATTAATCCAGCAAAGTCAAAACCATTTTTAGAGTTAGGGTTTAATACAAAGAATTCTAAAAGATTAGCAGAAGAAATAAAAAACGGATTAAAAAATAATGTAGTTGTTAGTATGAGAAAAAATGAAGTTGGAAATTATAATTATAGGGTTGATATGACTATAAAAGGAATTAATGGTAAAACATTAGAAATAAAAACTATATGGGAAGTAGATAATAAGAAAACACACTTAGTAAGTGCTATGAAATTAAGGAAGTGATAAGATATGACAGATTTTGAAATGTATGACCATGTTAAAATAAAAGAAAATAATGCGACTGGTTTTATTGTAGACATAGAAAGTAAAGATGATAAAACATATTATTGCATTGAATATGATGAAGATTATCAATATCTAGATGAAGACATGGGAATAGTCTATTTAACCAAAGATAAAATAGAGAAAATAGAAGGTACTAATTAGTACCTTTTTTTAATGCAGTAAAGGAGATGTAATTATGGAACTTAAAAAGTTTGAAGAGTTATTAAAAAATAATAACGCAATTAAATTAACAGATGATTATATTTTATTTAGTGATTTAGAATTATATTCATTTAAAGATGACAGAGGAGTTAAATTTAAAAGATATGATGATTTATACAATCAATTAATAGACGGAAGATATATTAAAGATATTATATTAGGAACCAATGAATTCCTATTAGAATATGATGGTGGTCGTGGACAAACATCATCTACTGGAAAAATGGGTGGAGGATTTAATCATGCAGATGGTAGAGGTAGAAAAGCTTTTGGAAAAGTAAAATACCCAGCAGAATTTAACCCAGGTTCAAGACTTAATAGTTATGAAGACGCATTAAGAAAATTTGAAACTAAATATGCAAATGCAGATATTGAATATGGAATAGCAGTTGATGAACAAGGTTATGTTCACAGACACATGCAAGGTGGTTCAACTAGTGTTCATATTAGTGGAAACAAAGGTGAAATGGTAATACATAATCACCCAAGTGGTGGCAACTTTAGTGATAAAGATTTAGTATCAACAGCAAGTGATAATAGTGCAGGTATTGTTGCTACATCAAGTAATACTAAAGTTAAATCAAGATATACATTCAGAAAGAATAAGAATTTTAATTCTAAAGAATTTATTAAAGCAGTTAAGAAAGCTCAATGGCCATCAAATTTAAGTTATGATAGAGGTGCTGATTGGTGGTTAAAGAGAAATCAAAGTAATTTTGGTTATACATATTCACATCAAGGAAGATTCAATGATTAGGAGCTGATTAGATGGCTAATGAAGAAAATTTAACTCAAATGGGTAAACATTTAACAAGAGAAGAAGCACAGAAGATAGGCTCATTAGGTGGAAAAGCTAGTGTTAAGGCTAGAAGAGAAAGAAAAGCACTTAGGGAACAGATGATAATGCTTCTTAGTTTACCTTTAAAAAACGACAAAATAAAAGATAAATTAAAAGAATTAGGAATCAAAGAATCTGATATGAATAATCAAATGGCAATGAGTGTATCAATGTATCAACAAGCTTTAAAAGGTAATCCTAAAGCTTATGAATTAATAAGAGATACAATAGGTGAAAAGCCAATTGAACAGATTCAAAACATCACACCACCAACAATTAACATACAAAGAGCTGATGAATAATGGACACAAATCCTTATTTATTAATACCTAAGCACTTCTATGATTTATTAGATGATGTTTTAGATTGCAAACATACGCACTATTGGTTAAAGGGTGGTCGTGGTTCGTGTAAATCAAGTTTTATTGGTATAGCAATACCATTAATGATGATGATTGACGCACAAAAAGGAATTTATTCAAATGCAGTTGCTCTAAGAAAAGTTGGAGATACATTAGTTGATTCAGTATTTGCTCAATTACTATGGGGTATTGAGATGTTAGGAGTATCAGCATATTGGAAAATAAAAACAAGCCCATTGGAATTAAAATATTTACCAACAGGGCAAGTAATAAAGTTTAGAAGTTGTAATAATAAAGATGATGTTAGAAAACACGAGATTAAATTAGGAGTTAATATGCCTTCTAAAGGCAATGTTAGAATGTTACAAGTTACAGAAAATCAATTTGAAAATATGAAAATACTATGTGGTAAGAAGGTTAACGAAGAAAAAATTGGTATGGATTCATTAATTACTTTTGAATAATTTAAAAAAATATTTTTGTAGTTATATTATTGCATCAGTGGTCCAGTAGGATCTATGATGCTTTTTTATTAACTAGTTATTGTCATCAGGCAATGTTATATTTTTTCATAATAAAAGCTCTCTTCTTTGGAGTGCTTCATATTTTTCTTTATATTTCTTGTTTAATTCTTTTATTTTTTTCGATACTTTTTAATATTTTAATTGCTTAAAATTAACAGGGTACTGTAACAGTTTATAAACCTAAGGGAAAAGATATTCCGTATTAGATTGCTTAAAATTAACAGGGTACTGTAACGTCTATTCTGGCGATAGTGTTAGATATTTCGTATTAGATTGCTTAAAATTAACAGGGTACTGTAACTATGTTTTCTCCCCATTGATTACTTCATCAGTATTAGATTGCTTAAAATTAACAGGGTACTGTAATATTTTCCCGAAGCAAAAGCCGACACAGTTAGTATTAGATTGCTTAAAATTAACAGGGTACTGTAACAGTACCTCGTCGCTAGTACGTCTGTAAATAGTATTAGATTGCTTAAAATTAACAGGGTACTGTAACGTGTTTTTATTTTGCTTTCTTTTTGGTTAGGTATTAGATTGCTTAAAATTAACAGGGTACTGTAACAAATAAATTACTAAGTACTCATATAAAAAGGTATTAGATTGCTTAAAATTAACAGGGTACTGTAACGGTTAATTTACATTATTTTCGTTAATGTAGGTATTAGATTGCTTAAAATTAACAGGGTACTGTAACACCAAATAGAACATTCTTAAATGGTAAGTCGTATTAGATTGCTTAAAATTAACAGGGTACTGTAACACTTCTTGTTTTAGTCTGTATTTTTTCATAGTATTAGATTGCTTAAAATTAACAGGGTACTGTAACCTGTTTAAAGATGCAGGAATATCGATTAAAGTATTAGATTGCTTAAAATTAACAGGGTACTGTAACATTAATATATTTTTATTTTCTAACACTTCAGTATTAGATTGCTTAAAATTAACAGGGTACTGTAACTTTATTTATACGATATAACTAACAAAAAAGGTATTAGATTGCTTAAAATTAACAGGGTACTGTAACTAGAATTATCTTCTTCTCCGTCAATTATAGGTATTAGATTGCTTAAAATTAACAGGGTACTGTAATGGTATGTCCATTATAGCCATATCCGATTCAGTATTAGATTGCTTAAAATTAACAGGGTACTGTAACTGAACTTATTGAGTATTTTAATTATGTTACGTATTAGATTGCTTAAAATTAACAGGGTACTGTAACCCTACATATAGTATATTAATATATATGGTGTATTAGATTGCTTAAAATTAACAGGGTACTGTAACTAAGCTAAAGTGTCATCCATTTCCATTAAGGTATTAGATTGCTTAAAATTAACAGGGTACTGTAACTCACCTTTACCATAAACTGGTATCTCTAAAGGTATTAGATTGCTTAAAATTAACAGGGTACTGTAACGTG
>CANROL010000070.1 GCA_947632255.1 uncultured Bacilli bacterium | reverse complement strand
TTTAAAGAAATAGGTCTTGCTGATGAATTAGGTTCTGGTATTAAAAAAATTGCAAAATATACTAAGATATATAGTGGTGGTGGAGAACCTTTATTTAAAGATGATGAAATCTTTGTTGCAACTGTTCCACTAACTAATAACAATGACGATTCAAGTTTTATTAATAATAATAAATTAAAAGAATTGATTCTAAATTTTATTAAAGAATCTTCAAATGGTAGAACTAGACAAGATATCAATGACTATATTTATCCACAAATGAATGAGGATTTAGAGACAAAAAATAGTAGAGTTAGAACATCGCTAACCTATTTAAGAAAAAAAGAATTAATTGAAAATGTTGGCTCTGACACAAAATCTGTTTGGGTTACTAAATAATATTCTGCAGAGAATTCTGCAGAGCTCTGCAGAGAATTCTGCAGAAATTCATAAAATATATTGAGAAAAAAGTTGAATAATACTTATTGTTTTATACAGTAAAATACTAAAATATTTGAAGTTATATTACGGTTGATAGTAATATCTTTTCAAACATATTTAAATTAAACATGTATAAGAATCAGCTGGTTATAATTTGGAACCGACTTATATAAAATAATAATATTAATTAATTAATGGACAATTTGCCTAAGTTGAAATTGAATTAAAATGTTACACATTGACTATCGCCAGGTGGTGATGGTGCTGAAATAATTTATGCTTTACGTAATAGTGATAATTTATCTAGTAAAATAGCTAATGAATTTATTAAATCAGGTCAAAATGTACGTAAATATTATCATAGAAGACTTCCTAGTGATTCAAGTAAAGATTATTATTATATGCTTAGGAATACCCCGAATAATGAATCAATAATCGTAGAATATGGTTTTGCGGATTCAACCGGTGATGATGTTGACCAAATAAAGAATAATTGGCAAGGTTTAGCCGAGGCAGTAGTCAGAGCTCTTGCTTCTTATATAGGAGTACCTTATATACCTCCTAAAGATAGTGATAGTAATTTTTATACTGTTAAAAAAGGTGATACTTTATATAGTATAGCTAGAACTTATGGTATAAGTGTGGATAAGTTAAAATCTGCAAATAATTTAAGTAGTAATAATTTAACTATAGGTCAAACATTAATTATCCCAGATAATGAAGAAGATGACATAATAGATGGGGAAACAATATATATTGTAAAATCCGGTGATACTTTATATAAAATTGCAGGATTATATGGTATGACCGTTAATGAATTAAAGGCTTTAAATAATTTAACAAGTAATTCTTTAAGTATTGGTCAACGTCTTCGGGTAGTACCAAGTGAAGCAACAGGAGCTAATACATATGTAGTAAAATCCGGTGATTCTCTATATAGTATTGCTAAAAAATTTGGTATTACAGTTGATGCTTTAAAAGGGGCTAATAATAAAACTTCTAACTTATTAACTATTGGTGAAGTTCTAATAATACCCACTAATAATGGATCATCATCTAATCGAATACATATAGTAAAACCAGGTGATACTTTATATAGTATAGCAAGACTTTATAATACTACTGTTGATGAAATAAAAAGACTAAATAATTTAGGAAGTAATATTCTTTCAATAGGTATGAGTCTATATGTTTAAAATAACTTTGAAATATAAGTTATTTTTTTTGAAATTTCAGGTAATGTTCGCCCCTTGCTTCATTTAGTTATAAATGATATACTTGTCTTGCAGAGAAGTATAAGTTAGGAGGTAAAGGTTATGACTGCTCAACAATTAGATTTTTTAATAAGGTTTTTTGATAATCACAATTTAAATCCCCAAAGCTATGATAAAATTGCGAAAGAAAAGATAAATATTTTATATGATTTATTAGACAAGATTAAACCTATTGGAGATGATGAATATAAGGTATTATATTTTAGCGTTCCAAGAGGGACACTTGAAGAATATGTAAAGCATTATGGATTTGACGAAGAAGATAATGTTAACTATCAGGATTATGTCGAATATTTTAATGAAGATTATCCTGATGAAGAATGCTGGTATAAACTAGCTTCTAGTAAATATAAAAAATATCGAATGTTGACTATTAATTCTAAGGTAGTTCTCTATGCAGATATGGATATGGAAGATAATTTTGAAAATCATACTTTGCAAGATATATTAGAACTTTTAAAAGATAAAGCTAAAGAAGTTTTAAACAAACTTGAAGATGGTACATATAATTCATATATTAATGAAAATTTTTCTTATAGAAATAGATTTGGCGTTATAAAAAGAAAAGATTACTGGAATATATATCCTGATATAAAAGATGAATTTTTAAAAGAAATTTCACAAGATGAAATTAATTATTTTGTAGAAAACGCTAGTGATAAAACTAATAAAAGAATAAAAGAGATGACTTCAGCAAAATATTTTGAATGTGTAAGATTAGCTTATGAGGCAGTAGGTTATGAAATAGGTAATTTAGCAGATAAAGAATTATATTTAAAATATGCCGATGGTAGAGATGAAGGTTTAACTAAGATTAATGAAGACAGTTCTTTAGAATTTAATAATTGGTACAATGATGATAAAAAATTTGGAGGTCATCCATATGAAATAATTCGTGGGCATTCTTTTGCTCGAGTTAATTTGAATATTGGCTATGATGAAGATGGTTACTATTTATCTTTAGATGGAACTATAATTCTACGAAAAAGTGAAATTGCTAAAATATTTAATATACTTCATAAAAATAATATACCAATAAGGATATATCAAGCTGATTTGTTAAAAACTGCATTTAATGGTGAAGATGAAATAGGAATAGTTCCAAATTATGTAATACCAATTCAATGTGGAGGATACTTTAAAGAATTTAAACCAACTGAATTTGTTCATTTGGAAGATAAAATGTTTAAATATATTAAATGGGAATCATTAGATAAAGTTGAGTTAATATAAAATTAATTAAAATAGGAGTAGATATGGTAGATTGTAAGTTATATGAATTAAAATTAAAGGAAAATATTAAAAGAAATGAAGAATTTTTTATATAATAATAGTAATTATAATAATTTTATTGTATAATCAAAGTAGATTTAATCTTAGGAGGTAGTAGATGAAAAAAGATGAGATTACTTTAAAAAATACGAAACAGGAGATATTGGATGCTTTAAATGAAGCACTTTTAAGAGAAAAAAATAGTGCTAAAATGAAATCAAATCCGGTTGAAGAAGCTAAAGCTAAAAAGGTAGAAACGGCTGTTAATGAAACTAAGAAAAATGTTGAACAAAATATTTTTTCAGTAGAATTAAATAATAAGTTTAAAGATTTAGAATTAGCTATCACGGAAGAAGAAGAAAAATTAAAAAATTTATATGGTTTAGAAAATGAACTTAATAATTTAACTTTAGTTGTTAATGCGGCAAAAGATTTTATTGAAAACTTAGAAATTAAAAAGAAAAATGAAACTCTTAGAATTGAAGCTGAATTAAAAAAAATAGAAGATGAATTTAATCAAAAAACTGAAGATTTAACTAAAGAATTTGATTTAAAAAGTAAAGCTTTAAAAACTGAAAGAGAAAGAGAAACAGAAGAATATAATTATAAAATTAAAAGGGAAAGAGAAATTATTAATAATACTTGGGAAGATGAAAAAAAAGCACGGGAATTAGCTTTAAAAACTAAAGAAGAAGAAACTGAAAAATTACTTGCAGAAGCTCAAGAAAAAGCTCAATATTTAAAAGAATTAGAAAGTAAAGTTGCAGATATTCCTAATTTATTAAATAAAGAATATGAAAAAGGTTTAAGTGATGCTAAAAAAGATTTGGAAAAAGAACATAAATATGAAATTGAAATATTAAAGAAAGATTTTCAAAATACTATTGATAGACAAAATGATAAAATTGAATCTTTAAAAGAAGAATTAACTAAAGCAAGTTCTTTAAATGCTACTTTACAAGAAAAAACTGATAGAGCTTATGCTGAATTAAAAGAATTAGCTACTAAAACAGTTGAAGCTAATGGAGGAGTAAAAATCCTTGGTCAAAATAACTCCGGTGAGAGTAAAAATTAAGTTAATTTATTTAAAAGAGAGGAAGTAATTCAATGGATAATAAATTAAATAATATGTTAAATGAATTTTTTGAAAATTGTGATTCAAAAGACGAAGAAGTATTAAACAAAAAACTACAAGAGTTTATGCAAAAAATTAACAATGGGGAAATTGAATATGAAAATACACCACTTGATGATGCTTATGAATTATTAGATAAAGCTCAGAATGCTAAATCAGAAGCTCAAGCAATAAAACTTGCAAAAAAAGCTTGTGAAGTATGTCCGGATTGTTTTGATGCTTTTATGTTTCTTGCACAATTTGAAAAAACAATTGAAGCAATGTTAGAAAAACTATGTGAAGGATTAGAAAGCGAAAGAAAAAGATTGGAAAAAGAGAAATATTTTTCTAAAGAATATATTGGTAAATTTTATGGTATATTTGAAACTAGACCATATATGACTGGATTATATTTAAAAGCTAAAACTTTAGCTTGTATTGGTAAATTAACTTTAGCCAAAGAAATATGTCAAGAAATGTTAAGATTAAATAAAAATGATAACATGGGAGCTAGATATATTTTGATGGCTATTTATGCTTATTTAGAAGATGAAAAAAGTATTTTAAATTTATATAAAAGTTTTCCAGAAGAGCAATTAGAAATGTTATTTCCTTTGTTAGCATTGTATTATAAATTGGGAAATGATACTAAAGCTAAAATGTATTTAGATAAGATTAATAAGGCTAATTCTAATTTTATTCGTTATTTCAAACACAATATAAAAAGAGATAATGTACCAGATGGTTTTTATTCAAAAGGAAGTGCATCAGAAGTATTAATGTATTTTGATGAATATAATTTTTTAACAAATACAATGCCCGCGCTTGAAGAGTTTGTTTTAAATAATAGTCATGATGCAACTACTAAAAATAAGAGAAAGAAGTAATTAGTTATGCGAGTAAGAGGATTTGAAATTGCTAAAGGATGGGAAGATAAGGATATTCATATACCTGTTAGAAAAACAAAAAATGCTGCTGGATATGATGTAGAAGCGGCAGAAGATACAATTATTCCAGCTTATAAACCAGGAATTAAACCAACTTTAATTCCTACTGGTTTAAAAGCTTACTGTGGTGATGATGAATGGTTTATGCTAGTTAATAGAAGCAGTGGACCTAAAAAAGGTTTTGTTATGGCCAATAGTATTGGGGTAGTAGATTCAGATTATTATGGGAATGAATCTAATGATGGACATTTTTACTTTCAATATTTTAATTTTATGGATCATGATATTGAAGTAAAAAAAGGTGATGTTATTGGTCAAGTTATATTTCAAAAATATTTAACAGTTGATGATGATGAAGCAGAGGGAATAAGAACTGGTGGCTTTGGTTCAACTGATAAATAATATAAATTAAGCTGTTATAGATTTATTTAACAGTTTTTAATTTATTATAATTTGGAAAAATGTGATAAATATAGAAAAAATTACTGGAATTTTGTGATAAAACATCTAATTTTGATTGGAAAAATGTGATGAAAATGGTTGAAAACCTAGGAATTTTGTGATATAGTTAATATAGAAGGTGACATATATGCCAAGACTTAAGAGAAAAATTGATTTATTTTTAATAGAATGGAAAAATTCCAAAGATAAAATGCCTCTTATTGTAAAAGGAGCTAGACAAATTGGCAAAACTGATGCCATTGAAAATTTTGCTAAAAACAACTATAAATATCTTGTTGAAATAAATTTTTCGTTGCAAACTGAATATAAAAAAATTTTTGATAATGGATTTGATGTTGATACAATCATTAACAATATTTCGCTTATAAATAATAGTTTTAAATTTGTACCAAATGAAACTTTGATATTCTTTGACGAATTACAAGATTGCGTTAATTGTGCTACTTCTTTAAAATCTTTTAATATTGATGGAAGATATGATGTTATTTGTTCTGGTTCGATGTTAGGAATTAATTATAGTGAAATAGAATCAAATAGTGTTGGAAATAAACAAGATTATACTATGTATTCTATGGATTTTGAAGAATTTCTTTGGGCAAAAGGTTATAAAGAAGAACAAATAGAAGATTTGTATATTTGTATGAAAGAAGTAAAACCATTAACAAATACTCAAATGGATGTAATGATGCAAAATTTTAAGGAATACATGATTTTGGGTGGTATGCCAAAAATTGTAGCAAAATATATTGAAAATAAAAATTTCAGTGGGATATTATCTATGCAAGAACAAATTTTAAAAGATTATGAAGAAGATATTGCTAAATATGC
>CANROL010000069.1 GCA_947632255.1 uncultured Bacilli bacterium | reverse complement strand
ATCTGTACTAAAAATAAAAAGCTAATCTCTATAAATAGGGGTTAGCTCTTTTTTATGTATAAATTTTATACTTTTTTTATACTGTTTTTGTATTGACAAAATACTAAAAAAGTATATAATATGTATCACATATATTTCTTAAAAGCACTTATTTGTATTGCATTTTAAGGAAAAATGTGTATATAATAATAATAGGAAGAAAATAATTTATTCCTTTCTTTCTATTTGTTGGACTAAAAAAAGAGATGCCGTTTGTCGGTGTTCTCGGTCCTATTTTTTGACTTCGAACACCTTATCAATGAAGATATGGTGTTCTTTTTGGGTTATTTTGTTATACGAGCAACAAGTACAAGTATAACAACAAGTATTATCAAATACTCCATAAACCTCCTGCTTATAAACATTTTGATTCATGGACCACCACCTCGCTTTCCAATTAATATTAAAAATAAAAATTAGACCGAGGCAAACACCAACTTGGCATCTCTATTTGTAATTATAATATACTTATCAACAAATATCTACCTAAAATTACATTTTTTATAAATAATTTTTCTTAAATATCTTAATAAAATCTTCTTTTGGGTAATATTCCATAAATTTTTTTTGACCTAGTTTATGGTAGAAACCTTGTAATTCCTTATTTTTATGTATCTCTTGGTGATGAAAAACGCAAAGAGGTATAACTATACCATATTTCATAGAATTAGGTCTATTTCGCCCTCCAAATACCTCATGTAAGTTATCTTTTTTTTGACCACATAAAATACAATGTTCTAAATCGTTTGTTAATATACTGAATCGATTTCTTTCTAAATTATTTAATTTTTTTGATTTTTTAAAAGAATTATCCTTAATTGCACATTTTTTTGAAAATTTTGTATCTTTTTTATATTTAGGTGCATAGTTTTTACAATTAATTGTGCATTTTTTAAAATCTATTGGTTTATTAGTTAATTTACAAACTACTTGTTTATTAAGTTTAATTTTTATATTTTTACAGTTCATAAATGCTACGTAAATGCTACGTAAATATCAAAAAATAAATAAAAAACCCGTTAAAACGGGGTTATTTTCAAATTGGAGCAGATGATGGGAATCGAACCCACGTTATTAGCTTGGAAGGCTAAAGCTCTACCATTAAACTACATCTGCATTTTTATTAGACAACACATAGATTATATCATATATTGTCTAATTTTTTCAACTATATTTTATAGATTTTTGAATTTTTCTTAGTGAATCTTATAATACCTATAATAGATAATATGCCTAAAGGTAAAATTATATAACCATAATCAATTCCCGTTTGGGGACTAACTGGAATATATTCTTCACTAGAGCAACTTTTTAAGAAAGAATCATAATCTACTGATTTACCTTCATTATTAAAATAATATTTATTATCTACTACGGTACATACATAATTACAGCATTCTTCATAATATTTTTCATCAGTAACTTTAGTTCCATTTTTACCATAAAATTCCCCATCTACTATTGAACAAGTAGGATTAGTTGTTACTTTTTCTTCGGCAATAATAGGTTCAAAACTAGCTTCACATTCGGTATCCGCTAAATTACCTGTAAATACTAAATCTGCAACTGTAAATGCTCCTATATGACCACTTTTAGATGTAAAATCAACATGGCTAGAAGTCCCATTGTTATTAACCCAATCATTATTTGTTCTAATATCATTTAATGTTACATTTTTTAAAATTAAATTACCTTCAATATGATTAACATTAAAATCAGTAGAAACCACAATATGACAAGTCATATAAAATGTTTTATCATCTATTGCTTGTTTTTTATCGCAATAATATCCTCCAAAATTATAACTTTTTGCTTCAACATGATAATAAGGCATTATAATAGTAGCTAAAACTAAAAAGATGCCAAGTACTTTCTTCATTTCAAAACCTCCCTCATTTGATAGTTAACTATAATAATGTTTTTTTAGCTATTTGTCAAGTGTTTTACCCATTATGTTATATATAAAGCCAAAAAAAGAGCTTTATTAAGCCCTATTAATTATCTTTAGCTTTACCTAATATTGATAATAAATGAATAAAAATATTAATAAAATCTAAGTATAATTGAAAAGCCCCATAAACTGCTACAACTTCTGTATTTTCATTCATATTAGAAAAACTAATAATATTTTTAACATCATAAGCGGTAAAGCCAATAAATATTAAGATTGTAATAATTGATAATATTAAATCAAATGTCCCACTTTTAACAAATAAGTTAATGATAGTACAAATAATAACCCCAATTAATGCCATTAGTAAATAAGTACCTATTTTACTTAAATCTAATTTTGTTTTATATCCAATTAAGCCAAATAATCCAAATAGTAGGGCAGCTACTGCAAAAACATACATAATTGATGCTATTTCAAAATAAACAAATATACTTGAAAAAGTAAGACCACTTACAAAAGCATATAACAAATAACTTATTTTAGCCGCGGTTGGTTGCATTTTGGTAATTCTTGTTGAAAAATATATAACTAAAGCAAATTCAACAATTACAAAAATGATCACCATTGGTCCATTATAAATTGCATTAAGCATATTTTCATTAATAGATACTACATAACCCGTTAAAAATGTTACAAGTAATCCCACAAACATCCATAAAAATGATTGAGCTAATAATTTATTCAATTTAATCCTCCTTCATATTCTTATTATAGCATATTATTCTTTTTAATTAAAGTATGCCATTTTATTATACGCCAAAATCCTTAGTTTATGTTAAACATTAAATCTAAAGTAAACAATATCACCATCTTGCATTAAATAATCTTTGCCTTCAAGTCTTAATTTTCCCGCTTCTTTTACTTTAAGTTCACTACCTAATTCTTTTAAATCATCAAAACTCATAACTTCAGCTTTAATAAAACCGCGTTCAATATCACTATGAATTAAACCTGCACAAGATTTAGCGTTCATACCTTTCCTAAAAGTCCAAGCTCGACATTCATCAGCCCCAGCTGTAAAAAATGTTTGTAAACCAAGTAAATCATAAGTTGCAAAGATTAATTTATCTAAACCACTGTTGGCAATACCTAATTCTTCTAAAAATACTTTTTTATCATCATCACTTAATTCCGCAAGTTCCGATTCCATTTTACAGCACATCACAATAACGCCACTTTTTTCTTTACTTGCATATTCTTTAACTAATTTAGTATAATCATTATCCCCAATAACCATATCATCTTCTAAAACATTCGCCGCATAAATAATAGGTTTAATTGTAATAAAATTAAATGATCCTAAAACATCTTTTTCTTCATCAGTAAAATCCACTAATCTTAAAGGAATATTTTGCTCTAAACTAGTTTTAGCTTTAGTTAAAGCCTTAACTTCTAACAAAGCTTCTTTATCTTTTGTAGTTTCCGCTTTTTTAATAATTTTATTAAGTCTATTTTCAATAATTTCTAAATCTGCCAAGATAAGTTCTACATTAATTATTTCAATATCTCTTATAGGATCAGTTTTACCTTCAACATGGGTTATATTTTCATCATCAAAGCATCTAACTACTTCCACGATGGCATCAGTTTCTCGAATATGACTTAAAAATTTATTACCTAAACCTTCACCATGAGATGCACCTTTAACTAAACCGGCAATATCTGTAAACTCAAAAGTTGTTGGTACAACACTTTTAGGTAAATACATATTTTCTAGAAAAGCTAAACGTTCATCAGGTACTGTTACCATACCTACATTCGGTTCAATTGTTGCAAAAGGGTAATTAGCCGCCAAAATATTTTTCTTTGTTATGGCATTAAATAAAGTCGATTTTCCTACATTAGGTAATCCCACAATTCCTGCTTTTAAACTCATAAACATCCCTCTTTCTAAAATGTACTTGTATTATAACATTTTTAATTTATTTTGTTTAGTAACTTTAAATAATTTTTATATTTTTTATTATGTGTAATAAAATAAGCATAATTAATTCTTCCTTTTAAACTATTTAAATATTGATTTTTTTCGACATTTAAATACTTAATATGACTAATAATACCATATTTATTAATATAATACATTTCTTGTCTTATTTTATTTTGATATTCTCGATTAATATTCATTTTTTTATTAACTACTAAACCTGTTACTATTTGTCTTTGATAATTTCTAATAACTTTAGTTTTCTTCATATTTAAATTAAAACCCATATTTTCAAGTAATGCTCTTACTTTATTAATTAATTTTTGATAATTAAAATCTCCACTAAAAGTTAAATCATCACAATATCTAGTATAATTAATATTTAACTTATCACAATAATTACCTATATAATTATCAAAATTTTTTAAAACTAAATTAGATAACATCGGACTAGTTGGTGCTCCTTGAGGTAAATAATCTTCATAAGTACATAATTTAATTAATAATACTTTTACACTAGGTGGAAATAATTCATTAGGTAAAGCTTTATATATCGCTTCAAAATCTATACTATTAAAAAAATCTTTAATATCTAATTTTAAAACTATTTTTTGGTTTATATGTTTATTAGCGTTATCTTTTAAATTATAACCTCTTAAATAACTAGTAACATATTTCGACACTTTAAGACCATATAAAACATTATTTAAAATATTCTTTTGTATTTGTTTTAAATAATAATTAGGTACTAATAATTCTCTTTTTGTTCCATCTTTTTTTAATATATATTTACGTGTATAGTACTTTTCTTTATTATTACTTAGATTATATAAAGTAGTAAGAACTTCTTTATTATTATCTTTATTAATTAAATTTAATGACAAAATAAACTCTTTATTATGTTCTTTTGTAAAATACTTCCACATCTAATTCACCTTTTTAAAAAAGCAGTACTAAATAATCATCTTATTTACGATAAATGTATTATAGATAACGAAAGTTATCGAAAGCGTAAGCGTGATACATTGAAAGTAAATAAGTTAATATGTTAAATAATAAAACATCCTATATTGACTCAAAATATAGTATCTATAAAAAATAGATATAGCTACTGCTTTTAAACTAGTATAACATTATTTTCCTTCTAAAACAATAAAAAATATCAGCCCTTAAAACTGATATTATAATGTTAATTGCTTATTTTGTTCATTATAAATATTAGCAATACAATTTTTTAACAAATTACCATTTTTAATTAAAGTATTTATTTTAGGTACTATTGCAACAAAGTTTAAAATATCATTATCATTTATTGCATAAACCAAACCTTCTTCAGTTTCTTCAACTAAGAAAGCCTCAATATCTTTATTAAAACTATAAAGTTCATACCCATTTGGTACAAGATAAAAATTATTTTCTTTTTTAACAAGTTCTTTAGTTAAATTAGCATTTCTTTGTTGTACTAAATCTAAAACTGTGTTAACAACTTTAATTAAATATAAATATTCATCTTTAACGCCAATTACGCCTTCAGTTTCATCATTTTGTTTAGGCATATAATCAACATTAGCTAAAATATAATCGTTATCTTTAGTAATATTCATTATTGAAGCATGAGTAACATCATCATCAACATAATAAAGTGAATATCCATTTTTCCATCTATAAGTATTAGATTCCTTATCTATTTCAATTGGACATGTTAAATCTTTATTAAAGAAAAAACTAATAGTTTGGTTAGATTCTAATATCATTAAAGCATCTTCCACGCTCATATCACAATTTAAATCACTAATACTTGTTGCATCAACATCCATATTATTATTTTTCTTTCCTAAATCTTTTAAAGAACAACTATTTAGTAATGTTGTTAGTGCTAGTGCACTTATAATAACTTTAATTTTTTTCTCTTTCATCAACAATTCCCCCTTAGAGACTTGGCTATCATAACACAATTTTATTAACTTGTCAAATAAAAAATATCAGTCCTTATCAACTGATATTAAATACTTACGACACCATTTATCCCAATAGGAATACCAATAATATACCAAATCACTAATAAAGTTAAAAGAATTAAACCAATAATAATAGAATATGGTAATTGGTATCTTAAAGTTGTAAATAAATTAATTGGTTTACTATTTTGATTATATTTTTCTAAATAAGCTAAATAAATAACATAATAAGCCATTAAAGGGGTAAGACTCATAAAAGCAGATTCCCCAAATCTAAATATTATTTGAGTAAACTCTGGAGCAATTCCTGCATCCATTAAAGCCGGCACCGCAATACCCGATAATATTAACCATTTAAAGTTAGAATTAGGTAAGAATAATGTTCCTATAGCACTAATTACAAATAAGATAATTATTAAAGGTAGTGTTCCTAAATTATTAAATGTTAAGATATTAGCAAGCCCTGCCATAATAACTTCGCCAATACCCGTTTTTTTAAAAATACTAATAAATGTTGAAGCAAAGAATATTAAGACTAAAGTTTTTCCAACGCCATCTAGGCTATGC
>CANROL010000068.1 GCA_947632255.1 uncultured Bacilli bacterium | reverse complement strand
AATGTGGTAATTGGGGCGGGTGCTATTATTTTAGGTAATATTACAATTGGGGCTAATTCGCGAATCGGAGCTGGGGCTATTGTGTTAAAGGATGTTCCCCCTCATAGTGTAGTTGTAGGAGTTTATAAATAACTATATATTTCTTGTTCTTCGTTTTCATATTGTATAGGAAGATTTTTAAGAATAAATAATTCTAATAATATATTATCTTTGTAATAAAGATTTAAAGGGTTTAGTTCACTCGTAATAATAACATCATCATCTAAAGTAAGAGTATTATCAATTATAATTAAAGTATATTCAGCTTCTATTTTTAATACTTTATAAGATTTATTATTAATTAAAACTTCATTAATATTTTTTAAAAAACCATTTAAATAACCAAGAGATATTAGACCAATATATATTTCTTTTTTCTTTTTATATTCTTTAGTTATTTTAAGAAGTTTAGCTTTAAGAGTTAAAACTTGTTTTAAAACTAAAGGATTTTTTTTAGAATAAGTATTTAGACCATATAAAGAATTATTTAGAAAAATAGTATTAGAATATTTTATTTTTTGTTTATCTTTTTCATTATTAAAACATATTAGAGGTAAATCTTTTAAAGGTTTAATTAAATATTTAATGTTTTCAAAATTATCTTTATTAACATTACTAATAATACCTAATAAATTTAAATTATGATTAGTTTTAAGTAAATCTAATAATTCTAAAATAGTATTTAGAGAATATATACCATTATATTCATCGATATTAAGAATAAAAGTAGTTTTTTCTTTTAAAGTTTTTAATATATTAAGATCTTTTATTAATAAAATAGCATTATTAACTATTAAATCATAAATATTATTTGATGTTATATTACCAGAATAAATGGTAGGTATAGTACTATTATATTTGCGTAATAATAATAAATCATTAAAATTATTAACATATAAATATATATTTTCATAGTTTAGATAATTAATTAAATACATACCATGATTATAAGCATTATTACTAACATCTAAAATATAATAAGTATAATGATAAGTATTATTTATAGTATTAAGATTAGATAATAAATTATTTATATTTATATTAAGATAGTTTTGTTCTTTCATATTCTTCTCCATATTTAAATTTTAACAAGATTAAAATTATTGTCAAGTAGTTAATTTTATTTTTAAAAATATTGATTATAATTAAGAAAATTTGGTATACTTTAAATATAGGAAATATAGAGGTAGTAGTATGGCTAAAATAAGTAATTTAAAAGCAAGAGAAATATTAGATAGCAGGGGAAATCCAACAGTAGAAGTAGAATTAACTTTAGATAATGGAATAATAACTAAAGCATCAGTACCTAGTGGGGCATCAACTGGGACAAAGGAAGCTTTAGAACTTCGGGATAATGATCAAAATAGATATCATGGTAAAGGGGTATTAAACGCGGTTAATAATATTAATACAATTATTAAAGATAATTTGATAGGAAAAGAATTAGATCAAATTGCGATAGATAAATTATTAATTACACTTGATGGGACAGAAAATAAAGAAAAACTTGGAGCTAATGCTACTTTAGCAGTATCTTTAGCTTCAATAAAAGCCGCGGCAAGATTAGAAAATAAAGAATTATATGCCTATTTAAGTGGGGGTAAAGTAAGTCTTCCTATTCCTATGGTTAATATTATTAATGGGGGAGCTCATTCGGATAATAATTTAGATATCCAAGAATTTATGATAGTTCCAGTTGTTAAAACAATAAAAGAAAAAGTTAGAGTAGCTAGTGAAGTATTTCATAGTTTAAAAGATATTTTAAAAGAACAAAATTTAAGTACTGCGGTGGGGGATGAAGGTGGTTTTGCACCTAACTTAGAATATAATAATTTAGCTTTAGATTTAATTATGCAAGCTATAAAAAAAGCAGGATATACACCGGGGAAAGAAGTATTTATTGCTTTAGATGTGGCTGCTTCACAATTATATAATGAAAAAAATAAAACTTATAAATTAGATAATAATTATTATACAAGTAATGAATTAATTAAATATTATGTTACTTTAGTAAATAAATATCCAATTATTAGTATTGAAGATCCTTTTTGGGAAGAAGATTTGGAGTCTTTAGCAGTCTTAACTAAATTAATTGGGGAAAAAGTTATGATTGTTGGTGATGATTATTTTGTAACTAATATTAAATATCTAGCGGAAGGTATTAAAAATAATGCAGGGAATGCAATATTACTTAAAGCTAATCAAATAGGGACAATAACTGAAATGATTAAAACGGTGATTTATGCTAAAAAACATAATTATAAAATGATTATATCCCACCGGAGTGGCGAAACTGAAGATACATTTATCGCGGATATGGGGGTTGGATTAAGCATTCCTTTTATTAAGACAGGTTCGATGTCTAGAGGTGAGAGAATTGCTAAATATAATCGTTTAATGAAAATAGAAGAAGAATTAACTAATAAATAGAAAGAGGTTTTAAAAATGTTTATAACAGAAGATCCAATTCATATTAATAAAGATGCTGATATAGCACCCCTTGTAGTTATGCCAGGTGATCCTTTAAGAGCTAAATATATTGCTGAAAATTTTTTAGAAAATGCTAAATTAGTTACCGAGATAAGAGGTATGTATGGGTATACTGGTACTTATAAGGATAAAAAAGTTACAGTTATGGCTCATGGTATGGGAATGCCTAGTGCTAGTATTTATGTTTTTGAACTTATCCATTATTTTCATGTTCAAAAAATAATTAGAATTGGTACGTGTGGGGCAGTTAGTCCTAAATTAGATATTGGGGATATAGTTTTAACTAAAAGTATTTTTTCAGAATCTAATTTTGCTTATACTTATAATGGTTATATAGGTAATGTAGTGGAGGCTAGTCCCGAATTAAATGATAAGATTTTAAAAGTTGCTAATAATAAAAAGCAAAAAATATATTATGGTATGACTATGACTACTGATGTCTTTGGACCCTATGTGGATATTGATGCGATATTAAATAGAATACCTAAAGAATATGAAATATTAAGTGAAGAAATGGAAGCTTATGGGGTATGCCATTTAGCTAATTCTTATGGTATTTTAGCAACAACCTTAATGACTGTTGTAGATTCTAAATATTCTAAAATAGTTTTAACTCCAAAAGACAGAGAAACAAAACTTAATGATATGATTAGTTTAGCTTTAGATAGTATAATATTATAAATAAAGGGAAATAATATAATTAGCACTTAATGTTGACAAGTGCTAATTTTTGTTTTATAATAATCTAACGAAAGGATGATTAATATGTTTCCAAATAATAATGAAGAAGAAAATGTTTTAGAAAAATATGGACGTGATATTACAGAATTAGCTAAAAATAATAAGATTGATCCTGTTATTGGGCGTGATGAAGAAATAAGAAGTATTATTCGAATATTATCACGTAAGACTAAAAATAATCCAGTTTTAATCGGGGAACCTGGTGTTGGTAAAACTGCAATTGTTGAAGGTTTAGCAATTAGAATTAATAAAGGTGATGTTCCTAGTACTTTAAAAGATAAAAAGATATGGTCTTTGGATTTAGGAGCTTTAATCGCGGGAGCTAAATATCGTGGTGAATTCGAAGAAAGACTTAAAAAAGTTTTAAAAGAAATAAGTGATTCTAAAGGGGATATTATTCTTTTTATTGATGAAATTCATATGATTGTTGGGGCTGGAGCCGAAGGTGCTATGGATGCTGGCAATATGTTAAAACCAATGCTTGCTCGAGGGGAAATTCGTTTAATTGGGGCTACAACTTTAAATGAATATCGAGAATATATTGAAAAAGATGGTGCTTTAGAAAGACGTTTACAAAAAATAATGGTTAGTGAACCTAATGTTGAAGATACAATTACAATTTTAAGAGGTTTAAAAGAAAAATTTGAAATGTATCATGGCGTTAATATTAAAGATAGTGCTTTAATCTCGGCTTCGGTTTTGTCTGATCGTTATATTACTGATCGTTTTTTACCAGATAAAGCTATTGATTTAGTGGATGAAGCTTGTGCAACAATTAAAATGCAGATGGCATCAGTGCCTACCTCTTTAGATACTTTAACAAGAAAAATTATGAGTTTAGAAATTGAAAGAGAAGCAATTAAGAAAGAAAAAGATGAAATATCGAAAAATCGAAAAAATGAATTAGACCAAGAAATTGCTAGTTTAAAAGAAGAAGAAAGTATCATGCGGAGTAAATGGGAAGAGGAAAAGTCTTTAAATGATGATATTACTAAAAAGAAAGAAGAACTTGATAATGCTCGTTTTAGATTAGATAAAGCCGAAAATGAATATGATTTAGAGACAGCAGCTCGTTTACGGCATGGGGATATTCCTAAATTAGAGCAAGAATTAGAAGCTTTAAGAGTAAAAAGCAATTCTAAAATGTTAAGTGATACGGTAAGTGAAGAAGATATTGCTAGTATTGTAGCTAAATGGACTAATATTCCTATTCAAAAATTAGTAAGTGGCGAAAAAGAAAAATTACTTAACCTAGAAGCTAATTTAAAACAAAAAGTTATTGGTCAAGATGAAGCTGTAAAATTAGTAAGTGATGCAATAATTCGGGCGCGAAGTGGAATTAAAGATCCTAATAGACCAATTGGCTCATTTATTTTTATGGGACCAACAGGTGTTGGAAAAACAGAACTTGCTAAAGCTTTAGCCTATGAATTATTTGATGATGAACGTCACATGGTGCGAATTGATTGCTCAGAATATATGGAAGCCTTTAATGTATCGCGTTTAATTGGAGCACCTCCAGGATATGTCGGCTATAATGAAGGGGGAGAACTAACTGAGGCTGTTAGAAGAAATCCCTATAGTATAGTTTTATTTGATGAAATAGAAAAAGCCCATCCCGATGTTTTTAATATTTTATTACAAATATTAGATGATGGTCGTATTACAGATTCTACAGGTAAACTAATTGATTTTAAAAATACGATTATAATTATGACTTCTAATTTAGGTAGTGAATATATTTTAGAATCTGAAAATGAAAATGATCGTAATAAAAAAGTAATGGATGTTTTAAAACAAACATTTAGACCGGAATTTATTAATCGTATTGATGAAGTAATTATCTTTAATTCTTTAAATAAAGATATTGTTTATAAAATATTAGATAAAATAATTAAGGAAACGGAATTACGTTTAAAAAATATGAATATTACTTTAGAATTAAGTAAGGAAGCTAAAGATTTTATTATTGATAATGCTTATGATAGTGCTTATGGGGCAAGACCTATAAAAAGATATGTAACCCATAATATTGAAACTTTAATCGCTGATAAATTAATTCGTGATGAATTAAAACCAAATAGTAAAATATTAATCGATGTTAAAGATAATAAATTAAATATTAATTAAAAATTCAAGGGAAACCTTGAATTTTTTAGTTGTTTTCGAGTTTTAAAATAGCCATCTTTGATAAGCCTGTACAATTAACTATTAAATCTAAGTCAATATTATTTTTTAACATAGCTTTAGCTGCTTCTAATCTAGCTTTTTTCATACCATTTTTCATACCTTGTTCCATACCCAGTTCTAAACCATCATATTTGGCTTCTTGAGTTTTTTCTTCTACATATTCATCCCAAGTTTTGGCACTTTCTTCACACATTTTAGAAACATATTTTTTTACATCAAACATAATTTTATCACTTCCTTCTAACTTGTTTAATTCTTCCACTGTTTTAGCATTTAAGATTCTTAACCATAAAATGAATCTTTTTTCATTTAAAGTATAAGAAATATTATTAACTTTGTCAAGGCGTACAAGATACATTTCTAATTGACCTTCATCGATGGTATTATGGTTTATTAATTTATTAAAACTATAAGAATTGATAATATCGTTATTAAACTTTCGAAAATTGCCATGCATAAAGACTAAACTAATAACTTTTTTCATTTTATAATAGTTATTGTTACTGGCTTCCATTTGATTAGAATATAGTCTACAAGCATAACCTAAACTTTTATGATATTTTCCCAAGGTAAAAGAATCAGAAAACATTTCGACATTAATAATTGTTGAATCATTTAATGTACAGATAATATCCCCGATAAATAATTTAAACTTTTCATTTAAAGGAAATATTTCTTTAGGCTTAATATTAATAAAATCTACTTTTTGATTATAATTAATATATTCTAAAAAAGAATTAATTAGATCTTTTAAGATATAATCATGGGAAAAGACATATTTAAAAGTTAAATCTTTAATTAATAAACCATTTTTAGTTTTGGTTAGCATTTTTCCTCCTTCCTAAATTTCTTTAAAAGAAATTGTTTTTTATATAATAGGAAAGTCATACCAGCAATAATAACGCATATATTATACGAACATGAGTATGCATTGATATTATGACATGTCAAAATGCAAGATTCTAGTCTTGCTTTTTGAAAAGCTTTATTTAGTTAATTTTCTTTATAT
>CANROL010000067.1 GCA_947632255.1 uncultured Bacilli bacterium | reverse complement strand
GGGAAATCTACCCTTTTTTGTCAAATTTAAAAAAATTTAAAACTTTAAAAAAAGACTTGACAATGGTTAGCAAGTCTTCTTATATATCAATTCTTGATTAAATCAATTTTAACTTCTTCTATTATATGTCCAATATTACCTTCACCAGCATATTTCTTCATATTAAAAAAATTATCATTTATTGAAACCCATTCTAGTTTATTAACTTCTTCTATTAAATTAACATTCTTGTTTAATATTCCATAATATACTTCAAGTTCTTTGTTCCATTTTACATAAGTTAAATTCATAAAATGGATTAAATTTACATCTTCTTGTGTTATATTAGTTTCCTCATTTAATTCTCTATAAGCTTCATTTAATCCATCATCTTCTTTTTCTATTTTTCCCCCAACAAGATTGTACATTCCTTTATATGGTTCTTTAGTTCTTTTACACATTAATGTTTTTTCTAAATTTTTATCAAATATAACAATCACATTCATTTTTTTCATACTACTAGCTCCTTACCATTAATTACTTATAATTATTAAAATTGTTTTATAAGACAAATATATTATAAATTAAATCTAATTTAATTACAATATATTATAGAAGATTTATCCAATCGACAGGTAGCTCCCGTAGGTCCCATTAAACCTTGGATACCTTGTCCTCCACGTGGTCCTGTTGCCCCAATTTGGCCAGTTGGCCCTATAGTTCCTTCAGGTCCCCTAATTAAGCCAACATTTAGCCATTTAGTTTCTTTATGAGACCAGTTATATAAATAATCCCCAATAATATAAGCATCCCCATTAGTACCATTAGGATAAGTTTCCTCCAAATCTTCTAAAGATGCAAAACTACCCACAATATTCGTGGCCACCCCTGCCGGGCCTGTGGGTCCAGTTGGTCCAATTATCCCAATTTGACTAGTACAACAAAGTTGATTTTTATATTTTTCTTGCGCTTTTTGTACTTTTTCTAAAGCTTTTTCATAAGCATTCATAAAATCCTCCTATAGAATTTTATGATTTAATTATCCAATTAATATCTTTTTATGACAAAATTTACTAAATCTTGCGCTGAATTTTCATTTATAACTTCTTTTTGTTTTTTAATCATATCCTTACGAACTTCTTCATTATCTAAAAGTTCTTTTGTATTTTCTATAACTTCCAAAATAGAATTAGAAACCATACTTAACCCTTTATCTTGAAAAAATGAAGCATTATAATTTTCTACCCCAGGAATAGGCATTAAATGTACTAAAGGCTTATGTAAAATAGCTACTTCGGTACTTGTAAGCCCTCCTGGTTTAGTTAAAATAACTTTACTTACATGCATATATTCTTTCATATTATTAACAAAACCTTTTACTAATAAATTAGGATTTTTTATTTTATTTAATTCTTTATATAATTTTTTATTATTACCGCATATTGCTACAACATAAACATTAGGTATTTCTTTTAACACTTCTTTAACAATATCTTTCATTTTCCCAAAGCCCATACTCCCTGATGTAATTAAAATAATATCTTTATCTTTAGGTAAATCTAAATTATTTTGAAAATCATTAAAACTACTAGCCACACTTATACCATAAGGAAGTAATATTTCTTCTTTAAAACCTTTATTTATAAATTCTTCTTTTAAAGACTCATGTGGTATAACAAAATAATCTGGTTTAGTTTCTTCCCAAAAAGGAATAATAGTATAATCAGTTGCTACATTAATTAATTTAATATCATAACCTTCTTCTTTTAAAGCAGAGACTGCCATCGCCGGAAACAAATGAGGAGCAATAACTATATCATAATTATTATCTTGAATAAATTTTAAAACTTTATTTCTTACTGTTTTATTTAAAGCATACACTGGACTAGTTAAACCAGTTTTACTATATACTTCCCCTAGTTTATAAACATTTTTAAAAATAACACCATTACCTTTAGTTGATCCAACATATATTTTTTCAGCCATTTTGGAAGCTTTTTTACCAATTATACTGAAATAATCAACAAAATCACAAATAACACCTTGCTTATTAAATTCTTCAGTAATATATCTACCACAGGCATTATGTCCCCCACCAGTACTACATGATAAAACTACAATCTTCATTTGTTCACTACTTTCTAATAAAATTGTACCAAATTCCCTATCTATTTACTATATTTATTAAAGTACTTTACATATTATTTCTATTATATTTAGTATTTAATTCATCTTTACTTTTAATCCTTTGATATTTATTCTTCTAAACAAATACCTTTATCACTCAATATTTCAATCATATTAATAATAGCTAACTTAGATGAAATTAAATCATCTATATTAATATTTATTCCCTTAAAATGACTAGTTCTAAAATCACATTTAGAACAAGGAACATCAATAAAATTATCTAAATTAAATTCACATTTAAAAAATTCTATATTATTAAACTTACTATGTCTAAATATATTTTCTTTTAAATTAATACCATCCCATTTACTATTATCAATACTTGTATTTTCAATTTTTGAATACTGTATCATACTTTCTACTATATTTAAATTATTAATATTATCTTCAAAAAAACTTATATTAGTAAATTTACAATTACTAAATAATACTTGATTTAAATTACTATTATTAATCGTACTATTTAAAAACTCACAATTAACAAATTTAACTCTCATAAAATAAGTATTATCGACATTAAAATTATTAAATATGCAATTTTTAAAAACTACATCTCTTAAAGTTTGAAATTTTAAAACTTTATTATTAATATTTTCTTTATAAAAACTAGTTCTAATTATATTTATTTCTTCATAATCAATAAATTTACCTTGTTCTAATTCTTCATCAATTTCCCACTTCATTTTCTTCCTCTTTATAAATAGATGTAAATAAATCAGTCTCATCATTAGATTCTTCATCTTTATCTATTCTCGGTAAATCATTAATACTAGCTAAACCAAAAGCATCTAAAAATTCCCTAGTTGTGCGATATAAATTAGGTCTTCCTGGTAAATTAGATTTTCCTGCTTCTTTTACTAATCCTTTAGCTACTAATCTTCTTACAATATAAGCACTTTGTACTCCTCGCATTTCATCTATTTCAATTCTTGTAATTGGTTCATTATAAGCAATAATAGCTAATACTTCTAATGTTGAAGGACTAAGACTATTAGCATCTGGATTATCTACTAGTTTTTGATAATATTCTTTATGTTCTTCTTTTGTTGTTAATTTAAAAGCATCTCCTAGATAACTTATTCTAATTCCTCTATCTTTACTTTCATAACTATTCTTAAGTTTAAGCAATAATTCTTTAGCTTCATCCATATTAATACTCATAATATCACATAAATTATTTAAAGTATCCCCAACAACAAATAAAATACCTTCTAATATTCCTAATTTATCCATGTTAACCTCCATTTTTCTTAAACTTATTTCTTTCAATTATAATAGGTTTAAAATTATTTTCTTGATTTAATTTAATTTCTTCATTCTTACTCATAGTTAAAATAGCTAAAAAAGTTACAATTAAAAATTCTTTATTATCTACGGGAAATAATTCTAAAAACTCCACTTTATCTCTTACTGTTAATATTTTATGAATATCTTTAATTCTTTCCGCAACACTATATTCTCTTTTTGTAATCTTAGTATTAAGCGGTTTTAAAAATTTTTCTCTTTGTTTAAAATCTTTTAAAGCTTTAACTAAATCATCTATTGTAATATCCCCTAAATTAACTTTAGTATCTAAATTAATATCATTTAATCTCATTGGTTCTTTAGTATAAAAATTATTTCTTTTTAATCTTTTTTCTTCTAAACAGGCACATAATTCTTTATATTTTTCATATTCTATTATTTTTTGTTTTAAATCTTCTTCACTATTAATACTAAATTCATCACTATTTTCTTCAACTGTATCATCATTTATTAACATTTTACTTTTTAAATGAATTAATTCGGCAGCCATGACTAAATAAGAAGAAGCAATATCAATATTTTTATTTTTTTCTTGTTCAATAAATTTTAAATATTCTTCAATAATTATGCGAATATCTATATCATAAATATCCATTTTTGCAGTTTTAACTAAATGTAAAAGAAGGTCTAAAGGACCCTCAAAATCATTAATGGCAAATTTATAATCCATCATCGTACCCCCTACTTACAATCAAAACCTTGAGATTCCATTTCAAATTTAACTATTTTAGGTTCTGTATTTAAACTAAAAGTATCAGCATTTATTATATACATTCTACTAGCATTTGCTAAATTAACATTTATTACTCCATTAAAACCATCTGTTGATTCAAAAAATGTTGCCGATACCCCATTTGTAACATTATATTGATTAAGTAAAGTTCGATAATTATAATATATATCCGCATAACCTTCTTCTAAAGAAGAATATTTAATATCACTAGCTAATTCTTTTAATTCATTATTTATAAATTTATAAGTAACAGTTTCATGTTTATTTTCACAAACTAAAGTTGCTTCCCCATCACTATTAGCATTTAAACTAACAACAGGATATTCCTTAGTATCTAATTTAGATAAAGATAAATCTTGTAAATTTAAAGAATCATCACTTATATTTTTAACTAAAGTTTGTTCTTCCCCTGCTCTAACATTTTCTTTAGTAGCTAATTTTAATCTTTCTAATAAAGTATGATCTTCATCATATAATTCTAAATAATAATTTAAATCTAATAAACTAGAACTAGATTTATTAGTAACATCAAAACTTATAGTTTTTAAACTATTATCAATTACAATATGACTTAAAGTTATATTATCATCACTTATAACTAAATTTTCATTATAAGTATAATATGTTTTTTCTTCCTCCCCATCACCAGGCGGAATAACAATTGGATCATTAGGACGATATCCTGGATTAACAACATTATTTTTACTATCTAAATAAGCATTAACATAATCAGTTATCTCTGGTAAAAATATAACTAATAAGATAAATAAACTTAAAATAATAAATATTCCTAAACTACTTTTCTTTCGACTTTCAAAATGCCCAACTGTAATTGGCGTTAATTCTTGATCTTCAATTTTAAAGTTTTTTGTTTTCTTTTTACTCATATTATCAATCCCAACTATAACCATTATATCAAAAAATTAAACAAATAAAAAGGACTAATTAGTCCTTTGGGTTAAAAAATATTGTTAATATCGCGGCGAAGACCACTGCACCTACAATGGCGGCCCCACCTTTAGTGAGTAAACCGGTAAATATTCCTAATATCCCCATTTGTTTATAACCTTCTAAAGCTCCCGTGTAAAGTAAATAACCAAAGTTAGAAATAATACTTGAGGCTCCACCACCCGCGATTTTAATTAATTTATCATATATTCCAAAGAAAGCTAATATAGCTCCTAAAACGGTAAACATAGATGTTACATGCCCCGGTGTTAATTTGGTATTATCTAAAACAATTTGCCCGATTGCACAAAAACTCCCTGCGACTAAAAATGCATATAAAAATATCATTATATAACCTCCAGACTAACGGCATGGGCAATACCAGGTATACCTAATTTTTGATTAGCAAGTTGAACTGACTGTAAAGAACCGGTTGCTATGATCAATATTTTTTTATATTTTTTACAATTAAGAACTTTATCAAATAAAACTAAAGGTAGAGCTACTGGCCCACTGGCACCGGCATATACTTCTTGATTATTAGTAAATATTTCACAACCTGAATCAATATGTTTTTTTAATTCAATATGATAAACATTTCTTAATAATTCAATAAATAAATCTCGACCTACTAAACCTAAATCACCTGTTAAAATAACATCATAATAATTAATATTACGCTTCATTTCTATTAAATGGGTATTTAAAACATCCGCGGCCGCGGGAGCCATAACAGCCCCCATATTATTTACATCATTAATACCCATATCAATAGCTTTACCAATCGTAGCACTTTCAATTTTAATATTAGTTATTTCATTAGTTATTAACGCGGCAATAGCTCCCGTTGTCGTAAATGTAGTTGTATGTTTTTTGATTGCTCCATATTCCACTGGATACCTAAATTGTCTTTCCGCATTTAAATTATGACTACTTGTTAAACAAACAACATTTTTAGCTAATTTAGCACTTATAAAAGTAGCTCCAATTATTAATTCTTCAGCATATGATGCACAAGCACTATATACTCCTAAATAAGGAATACGAAACTTAGATGCATTATAACTTGATATACTAACTTGATTTATTAAATCAGCCCCAAGTAATAAATCAATTTTACTTTCATTTAATTTATTTAAATTAAGTAAATTTTCTAAAACAACTTTTTGCATTTTAATTTCTGCTTGTTCAAAAGTCTTTTCTCCATAATAATAATCATCCATGACTAAATCATAATTATTAAGTAAACCATCTTTTTCTAATGGACCTACAATTGAAAAATTATCTTTTAAATAAACATTATTAAATTTTTTACTAGCCACCTATAATCACCTTCACAATCACTAAAACAAATGCACTTAATATACCATATAAAATAACACTACCTGCTAGTTTAAAAAAGTATGAACCTAAACCTGTTATTAAACCTTCTTTTTTATAATCTAA